>JBBQIF010000414.1:0-2852 GCA_038324665.1 Bacteroidia bacterium | reverse complement strand
TTTTGGTTTATTGTTAATATTCCTTCCCTTGTATTCCCCTTTTCCAAATAAGAAATCCAGCGCAATAGCACCATCTTTCAAATGAATGATATGGTTGCTGATATTGTTTTTTTTTAATGCACGCATGGTTAGTTCCGCGTCATTGGCATTGTCTTCTATCAAAAGAATCTCAAGGTCTAAATCTTCCATATTTTATTAATTATTTTAAAGTTTGATGTTGTTGAATGTGTTAGATTTTAGTAGAGGTAAACTGAAATAAAATATTGCCCCTTTGTCTATTTCTGCTTCTGCCCAAACCCTTCCGTTGTGCTTGTTAATTATCCTTTGCACTAGCGCCAGGCCTACACCTGTGCCTTCAAATTCATCTTCAGAATGGAGACGTTGAAAAACTCCAAATAATTTATGGGCATATAGCATATCGAAACCGACACCATTATCAGCTATAGAAAAGATGATCTCATCATCTTTTTTTTCTGAACTTATTTCTATAAAAGGGTCATTGGAATTTTGTGAGTACTTTATAGCATTAGAAAGTAGATTAATCCATACCTGATGCATCAACGTGTTATCCGCCTTCACTTGATAAAGCTCATTTATCTTAATATTTGGGTTAAAATTCTGGGTGTTTCTCAATTCCGTTACCGCATTTTCAACCATTTCAGTCATATTAATCAATGATTTGTTGACTTCCTTTCTTCCCAGCCTTGAAAAGTCCAAGAGGTCATCAATGAGTATTCCCATTTTTTCAGCATTTCGCTGCACTATGGCGATAAGTCGCTTCCCTTCATCATCAAACTTATTGCTATAATCCTCGGCCAGAATACTGGTATAACCATTTATTGCTCTTAAGGGTGATCTTAAGTCATGGGATACAGAATAGGAGAAGGCTTCCAGTTCCTTGTTGGCCGCTTCTAATTGACTAGTCCTTTCTATGACCTTTTCCTCAAGTACAGTGTTCAATTCATTGAGGTCCCTTTGTGCAATTTTAAGTTTGGTAATATCTATTGAGATGGTCATTATTGAATACACTTCATTATTCTCATCTTTGAGTGGTACATACCTTGAAATCAAATCATATCCATTTCTTGAAGATTCCACTGTAACAGTAGTTCCTTGCAACACTGATGCGAATTGCTGCTTTAAACGGGCAAAAATTTCGGCAGGTAAAACATCTTCAGCTCTATTGCCGAGGAGTTCTTCTTTTGAATAACCAAGCGTTTCCACCATGTCGCCTTCTATTAACAAATACCTATAATCGCTGTCGAACAAGCATATTATTGAATCCGGAATACTTGAAGCAATTGTCTTGTATATCTTTTCGCTTTTAAATTGATTTTCCTCAGCCTTTTTACGTTCAGTAATATCCCGGCCAATTTTGGAAGATCCTATAATATTGCCTTCAAGGTCTTTGAAGGGTGACATTGTTAGCAATAATGTTATCACTTTACCGTCCTTTCTTATTCGTTGCGTTTCGTAATGATGAATAACCTCCCCTTTGTGTATCCTTTCAATCATTTCCGCTTCTTCTTCATATAGGTAGGCAGGAATGAGTATAGATGCATTTTTGCCTAAGATCTCAATTGAACTGTACCCCAAGATTTTTTCCGCACCTTTGTTCCAGGTTAGGACTATACCTTCAAGTGTTTTGCTAAAAATGGCATCATCAGAAGAATTCACGATAGAGGCATATAATACCTGTTGCTCTTCAAGCTTCTTTCGCTGGGTAATATCAGATTTTATTGCAATATACTGGTAAGGTTTTCCTTCCTCACTCAAGAATGGAACTATTGTGGTGTCTACCCAATAAGTGCTGCCATCCTTTGCTTTATTTTTTATTTCCTCTCTCCATATTTTACCGCCAGCAATAGTTTCCCATAACTCCTTAAAAAATTTTTTAGTATGGTGGCCTGAATTGATGATCCTAAGATTCTGTCCTATAAGTTCTTCCCGACTGAATTTAGAAATCTTGCAAAAATTATCATTGACATATTTAATAAGGCCTTCCTGATCTGTAATAGCCACAATGCCAGATTCCTCCAACGCATATTTATAATCCGCTGCTTCTTTGAGACTACTTTGCAACGCATCATTTACGGATCCTTTTAACTGGTTTTGTTTTAGCATAATAACACTCTTGCATTATTTAAAACCATAAGCGTAGGTATTTAGCTTTAAAAAAATGCTTTAAAAATACAATTAGGAACAATTCGAATTGTATGAAACAAAGATTGGTTTATAAATCAATAAAACCTAATTTTATTTCAATCACTGACAGAGATTATTGGGCATGCTTTAATTGTCAAATTATTTCTTACAAAATATTTATTTGCAAGAGTTGTCAAATGAAAAAATGGATTCTATTTATACTAAATTACTCAAATATCTTTATCTTAGTTTATTTTATAATGTGTTATAGTATGCACTTTAGGATACTTAAGCAACATATTAGGTTGATAAAAAGCCGTATTGAAATCAACCTGCGAAAAAAAGTTTATGTTTGTATTGTATTTAGGGACATTATTTATACAGTATGAGTCTCAGAATAACAGCGAACAATGACTTGCAGGATTTTATTTATTGAAGATAATAAACAGGATGTGGAACTAATGATGCATGAATTAGTGAGGGCGGGGTTCGAGAATGATTATCAACAAGTCTCTACAAAGCAGGATTTCCTTGATGCTTTAGAGACATTCAAACCAGATATTATTTTGGCGGATTACACAATGCCGGTATTCAATGGTATGCATGCTTTCCGTCTTTTTAAGGACCGTAAGCTGGATATTCCTTTTATATTGGTTACCGGTTCGCTTACCGAGAGCTTGGCAATGGAGTGCCAGAGCGAGGGTGTA
>JBBQIF010000413.1:0-2852 GCA_038324665.1 Bacteroidia bacterium | reverse complement strand
GAGGAAGCGTATAACTACAAATGAAGATTTGATGAACCCCAATGTTGTGAAGGTTATTGCTGGGGCAAATGATGAGGCCATTTATTTCTCCCGACAGGCAATACCTCTTTTAAGGGGAACGGATTCAGATAGTTGGGTACAAGGTTTTGATTATTTCAGGCATATTGGGATGTATGCATTTAAGAAATCTGTTATTCAGGATTTGAAAGTACTGGCCCCCGGAAAATTGGAAGTAGCCGAAAGTCTGGAACAACTCCGTTGGTTGGAAAATGGGTATAAAATAAAAGTTTTAACAACAAATTTTGTGAGTCTTGCTATTGATACACCTCATGATTTGGTATCTGTTGAAAATTTCTTGAAAAGCAACCCCGACAGGGTTTAATTAAAAGTAGTACCTTTGCTACCCGATTAGTTGGTTCATCTGTGAGCTGAATTTTATTATCTTTATAAAGATTGTGAAGTTTCCTGATTTTAGGAAACTTTAAAAGTTTAGAGATAAGATAGAAATTAGGGTCGGCAGCTAAATAATCATATTAAAATAGATGGAACAAAAGTGTAAATATATATTCGTCACAGGCGGTGTAACGTCCTCATTAGGCAAAGGAATCATTTCAGCTTCTTTGGCAAAACTGCTTCAGGCAAGAGGTTATAGGGTAGCTATTCAAAAGTTCGATCCTTACATCAATGTGGATCCTGGAACGTTGAATCCATATGAACATGGCGAGTGTTATGTAACGGATGATGGCGCAGAAACAGACCTCGACCTTGGTCACTACGAACGTTTCTTAAATATTCCAACTTCACAAGCTAATAATGTTACAACAGGCAGAATATACCAGACAGTAATTGAGAATGAGCGCAGAGGTGATTATCTTGGTAAAACCGTGCAGGTGGTACCACATATTACAGATGAGATAAAACGCAGGATGAAACTCTTGGGCGATTCAGGTAAATATGATATTATTATAACAGAAATCGGGGGTACCGTAGGTGATATTGAATCATTGCCATTCGTAGAAGGGGTAAGACAATTGTTATGGGAAATGGGCGAAGACAATGCAATTGTGATCCATTTAACACTGGTTCCTTACCTAAAAGCAGCCGGCGAGTTGAAAACAAAACCAACCCAGCACTCTGTAAGATTCTTATTGGAAAGTGGTGTAAAACCGGATATTTTGGTTTGCAGAACAGAGCATCATTTGAATGCTGAAATCAGAAGGAAAATAGGCCAATTTTGCAATGTAAATGTCAATGCGGTAATTGAATCCATCGATGTGGATACCATTTATGATGTGCCTCTGATTATGTTGAAAGAGAAACTGGATAAGGTTGTTTTATCAAAATTGAAATTAACGGCAAAACAAGAACCAGAATTAGAACAGTGGAAGGAATTCCTTCAGCATATCAAACACCCTAAGCATGAGGTAAATATTGCCTTGGTAGGTAAATATGTTGAGTTGCCCGATGCTTATAAATCCATCAATGAAGCCTTCATCCATGCAGGCGCTGCCAACGAATGTGCTGTGAATGTAAAGTATTTGCATAGCGAATTGTTAACCGATGAAAATGTTGCAGAAAAACTAAAGAATTTTGATGGTGTACTGGTTGCACCTGGTTTTGGTAGTAGGGGTATAGATGGAAAGCTAGTAGCAATAAAATATGTAAGAGAAAATAATATCCCATTCTTTGGTATTTGTTTGGGCATGCAATGCAGTGTAATTGAATTTGCCAGGAATGTACTTGGATATAAAGATGCACATAGTGCCGAGATGGATAATGTTACCAAACATCCGGTTATTGATATGATGGCCAGCCAAAAGAAAATTTCGCAGAAAGGAGGTACCATGCGTCTAGGTGCTTATGATTGTATATTGACTAAGGGTAGCAGTGTTTCTAGGGCTTATGGGGGTAAATCAAAAATAAGCGAACGACACCGCCACCGTTTTGAATTCAATAGTAAATATGCAGATGCTTTTGAGAAGGCAGGTATGATGATTACGGGTTCCAATCCTGAAACAGGCTTGGCTGAAATTGTGGAATTACCAAATCATCCTTATTTTATTGGGGTACAGTTCCATCCTGAATTAAAGAGCACTGTAGAGAATCCACATCCGCTGTTTGTAAAGTTCATTAAGAAGGCAATGGCTGTAAGGGGATAGTTCTGCTATAACTTTCCGAATAACGCTTCCAACTTTTTAAAACGGTAGTCAAATAATTCGGCTAGTTTTTTCTTTATGAATAAGCTATTAGCTATAGTGCCAATAAAGCCATAAGGTAATTTATAGTGGATAAGGTCGTCCATTTGCACGCCGCCTTCTATAGCTTTAATATGGTGTTCGTGGTGCCACATTTTATACGGACCGAAGCGCTGCTCATCAATAAAGTATTTTAGGTCGTCCACCACTGTAATTTCAGTTACCCATTCCATTTTTATGCCGAACAATGGTCGTACATAGTATGCTATTATTTGACCAGCAAACATTTTGTCTGTTGGCAATACTCCATTTATGATTTCAAAACCCATGTGTTCGGGGGTTATTTTTTGCAGGTTGTAAGGCGATGACATAAAATCCCAGGCTTCTTGCAAAGAGATAGGCAGATTTTGTGTTGTTTTGAATTGATGGATGGCCATTGATATAAAGACAAACAGGGGCACGGATTTGTTTGAAAGTAAGCGGAAATGACTAAAGAATTTAGGGTAATTGATATAATTCAAAATGCACCTATGTTTGCATAAATAATCTTAATGACTCAAACGCAAAGCTCAAAGAAAGAAATCTGGGGATTCTTGTTTCTAATTGTCCCTGTCTTAATAGCATCAAGACTGAATTTGAATTTTTTGGGAGGAGATG
>JBBQIF010000412.1:0-2867 GCA_038324665.1 Bacteroidia bacterium | reverse complement strand
AATTCATTCAACGGCCTGCTCTACCCAACCATTTATGATAAAAAGAGTTCCTTTTTGACGCTTGGGAACAATGCATTCAATTACAAAGAACCTTTCAAATTGTACAATAACATACTTTACAAAGGTGTATCTTCCATCAATAGCGGTAATTTTAGTTTTTCATTTGTAGTGCCGAAAGATATTGCTTACAATTATGGCTTTGGAAAGATAAGCCTTTATGGTAATAATGAAAATACCGATGCTACAGGAAATGCCTCCAATATACTTGTAGGTGGAACATCATCAAATATAGTGGCAGACAGCAAAGGTCCTGAGATTGAATTATTTGTTGATGATTTTTCATTTGTTTCTGGCGGTTTATCAGATAACACTCCTTTATTACTTGCCAGAATAAGTGATGAAAATGGCATTAACACTTCGGGAAGTGGTATTGGAAGAGACTTGCTGATCACCATAGATAAAGGTGCTGTCAATGAAAAAAGTTACGTAGTCAACAGTTTCTATAAAGCTAACTTGAACAGTTATACAACAGGCGAAATTAAATACCAACTCGAGAATCTTGGCGACGGCAAACATACTTACACTTTAAAAGCCTGGGATGTTTACAATAATTCCAGTGAGGTAACCGTAGATTTTATAGTAAGTAATGGTGAAAATTTTGAAATAAAAAACGTTCTGAATTACCCAAATCCTTTCAGCACAAATACCTTGTTCCTTTTTGACCATAACCGTGCAGGGCAAAACCTAAGTATTGTCATTACGGTATATACCATCAGCGGTAAAGTAATAAAGTCCATTGACCAATTCATCCCTTCGGCTAACGGGCATGTAGCGGAAATTTCATGGAATGGCCGTGATGATTATGATGACAAACCATCTAAAGGAGTTTACATTTATAAATTAAGTGTCAAAACTGATGATGGGCAAGTGGCTGAAAAGATAGAAAAATTGGTAATATTGAATTGATTTGGAATAAAGATTATATATTTGCGCTATTGATAAGAGACTTACGCATAAAAATTACATTAATGAGCATCACAAAAATTAAGGCGGCATTTATATCGTTAACCTTATTACAATTTCATTCAATTTCAGGACAGGTCAGCAGGAGTCAGTTAGCTGGTCAACAAAATGTTATTACTACTGCAGTCCCTTTTTTAACCATTTCTCCGGATAGCCGCAGGGCCGGTATGGGTGATGCAGGTGTTGCCAGCAGCGGTGATGCCAATTCTGTATTCTGGAATGCCGCCGCTCTTGCCTTTGCAAAAAAGGACGCCGGCATATCAGTATCCTACGCCCCATGGTTAAGGAAATTGGTTCCAGGTATTTCTTACAATTATATCAGCGCGTATTCAAAAGTAGGTAAGCGTTCCGCTGTAGGAGGTTCTTTCAGGTTTTTTAGTTTTGGTGACATCAATTTCACTGATGACCAAGGTAATCCGTTGGGAACATTTAATCCCAGTGAATTTGCGATAGATGGTTGCTATGCTACCCAACTCAGCAAAAAATGGGCCTTGGGCGTTTCCTTAAGGTTCATTCATTCTAACCTAGCTGGCACTAGGAATATTAATGGCATAGCCCCTAAAGCCGGTAATAGTGGTGCCGGTGACCTATCCGCCATTTATCAGGGAGAAAAGAAAATAAAGGTAAAAGGCGAGAAAAAGGTATTGCATTATACCTTCGGTGCAATGATTCAGAATCTTGGTGCTAAAATTACCTATTCAGATAAAACGTCGAGGGAATTTATACCTTCCAACCTTAAACTAGGAACTGCCTGGACTTATGAATTAGATAAATATAATTCCATTACTGCAATGTTTGATATCAATAAATTGCTAGTGCCTACTCCTCAAATAAAATACTTAAAGAATTACACGGGCAAGGGAGATTCTATTGACCAGAGTTCTGGGAATCCTATTCCTGATGGATATGTGAAAAATGATGACCCCGTAATTACAGCGGCATTGAAATCTTTTGGTGATGCTCCAGGAGGATTAAGAGAGGAATTAAAAGAATATAATTTGTCATTTGGTCTTGAATATATTTACGCGCAACAATTTATGCTCAGAGCCGGTTTTTATCATGAAACAGCCTCCAAGGGCAATAGGAAATATCTAACCTTCGGGTTTGGGTTACGCTACAAAGTATTTGGATTGGATGGTGCCTATTTGGTGCCTTTGGTACAGAGGCATCCTCTACAAGATCAATTAAGGTTTACCTTATTATTCGATATTGGTGCTTTTGGTGATAAGCCAATTAGCGAAACCAGTGCCTCTCATCTTATAGAGCGACCAAGTATTGGTGCTTTGGATGCTCCGTTTAGACAGAATTAAGTGCTCTGGAAACCTGAAATTGTTACCTGTAATCAATTGTCATGCTTCACCAATAAGGATCATAATGAAAATTGTTGACCGATGAAAAAAGCGTTTCTATTTGGTTTATTTCTGTCTTTCTTTAAGTGTAATGCCCAAGCAGATATGTCCAAATTAGCATTTACCCGTTGTGAGCAATACAGAAAAATAATTACATTCATTAAAAACGATTCTTCTTATTTAAAGTACATGGAGGTTTCAGAATCGCATTTCAGGATAAAATACCTCCAGTTATCTCATTTCAGAATATTTGCCAAACAGGCTTTCTGGAATTTTGATTCCGTAACTATTGACAATTCAAATTCAAAAAGTGACTCAATAAGGTACTCAACGGAATTTTCTGATTCTAATTGCCTTAACCCACATTGCAGCTATCCCGAACGAACTTCTTGATTTATAAGGGTTTGTTTGTTGTTGATTTTATTTGGTGGGACTACAAATTTTTTGCGGGAGAATGGTTTAGGTTTATAATTTAGCAGTTCATATATTTTCTTA
>JBBQIF010000411.1:0-2873 GCA_038324665.1 Bacteroidia bacterium | reverse complement strand
TAATTTTTTTCGGGGTCAAAATAATGTAGCGTAAACGGCAGGGTTTTGCGTACTGGCATTTGAAAAAATTTGTGCCGGGACTATCTCTGATTTATAATTTAAAGATGAAGATAACAACAGAAGCAAAGAACGTCACGCTGGAACCCAAATATAATGTCTCATAAAATCAAAAGCTAACTTTATGGTGAATACAATGCTTTACAAGCCTTGCAACAAAATGGTGCGATATAGCCCGTCTGGAACTCTGGTAAAATTGTATGGAAAGAGGACGTTGTAAAAAGCGTCCCCTGGTTGAAAAATCAATTGGTGATCCTGAATTTATTTGGGAATCCCGTATAGAACAATCTTTCTACTTAAAGATACAATTTAGAGCATTGTTTCTTTTTTATCATTAAATATTTTGAAAAATGAGAAAACAAAAATCAATCACTATGCCTGTAGTTAATGAGTTTGCTGCAGGTATTGATGTTGGCTCACGTCATCACCACGTAGCGGTGGGTCAATCCCCGGATGATGTGCAAAGATTCAATGTGTATACCAAAGATAATGCGGCTTTGGTGCAATATCTTAAAAACAAAGGCATAAAAACTGTAGCGATGGAGAGCACCGGCAGTTACTGGCAAACACTTTACAGTTGCTTGCAGGATGCGGGTTTTGAAGTTGTTTTAAGCAACAATTACATTAAAGACCCGCAAAGAAAAACTGACAATAAAGATGCACGCTGGTTACAACGCCTCCATTCGCTCGGGCTACTGAAGGCCGCATTCATACCCTCTGCACAAATAGAACAGATAAGAACCTATCATCGCCATCGTGAGACCATTACAGCGCAGGCATCCCGGTGTCAGCAGAAGATGCAAAAAGCGTTACGTCTGATGAATATCCGGTTGGATGTGGCATTGAGCGACATCACAGGGCTTAGCGGCATGCGGATGCTGGAGGCCATTGTTAGTGGAGAAAGGAGCGGCGGGCAATTAGCATCACTGGCACATTACAGCGTAAAAAAATCCAAAGAAGAAATAGCAGAGGCGCTACAGGGGCAGTGGAAAGAAGAACAATTATTTATATTGGCTGACGAGTTGGAAGCTTATAAAAACTATCAGAGGAGAATGGCAGCATGCGACAAAAAAATAGAGGAATTATTAAAAAAAATAGTTTCGCAAACATCTGCCTCCGATCAAAGGACTACTACTTGCGAAGTTCTTGGCAAGTCAAAAAAGAATCGCAAAAAGAACAGACCCGCATATCAGGTTGAACAATTGAGCAAGCAATATTTTGGAGTAAATTTATTAAGTGTGGAGGGTGTGGGTGAAAGCACCGTAATGACCTTCATTGCAGAAGTAGGAGCAGACATTCTTAAATTTCCTACAAAAAAACATTTTACTAGTTGGCTTCGCCTGGCACCCAATAATAAAATTACAGGAGACAAAATAATGAGTTCACGAACACCAAAAGGAAAAAGCATAATGGCCAATGCATTCAGGCTTGCGGCCAATACCATATCTCAAACAAAAAAAGGTGTGCTCAAAAATATATTTCTCCGCATAGCAATTAAGAAAGGACGTGCTGCGGCAATTACAGCATTGGCAAGAAGATTAGCAGAAATATTTTGGATAATGACAGTTAATAAAGTTGCCTATAATCCTAAAGATGAACTTCAATACGAATCTCAAAGAAAGAAAAATGCCATCAGAAACATCCGCAACAAAATGAAAAGAATGAATATTAATGTCGATGAATTAATTTTTAATAGTATGGTAAGTCCTTCATTATTACAGCAATAAAAACGGTTAGATAGAACTGTTGTTGATAGCGAACTGTAGCCCATTGTTACCACGTCTGCCAGTATACTGCAAAACCCCATGTAAGCGGTGCGTGCTTTCATTTTGAAGCGCTAGTAATTTTCTTTTTTGAAGTTACTCTGCGATTTTTTCGTCTATCCATTTTGGCTTTATATTCAAGGATGTGCCGACTGATTTTTTCCCGCTCCTCTTTTGTTAGAGGTCTTGGGTCAACATAAAAATCAACACCTAAAGGTTCTCTAATAAGTCCCATAATCTATGATTTAAAATATTTTTCAATTAATGCTTTTGCAGGCAATGTATCAATTATCATAAGATGTCCACCAAAATGATATGCGCCTAAAGTTTTTATATAATGTTCAATAAGTTTTGTCTTTGAATAAAATGAAACGAACCCTCCAAAACCTCTTTGAAATGAAAGGCGACAAGCTTATGCAACCAAATTTCCCGGCACACCTAAATAAACTTTTGCTTTGCCCTTATTGAAGGGAGCACTTTCAATTAAATGCATGTAAACATGATCAATGTCAATGCTTAAACTTACTACCCCTTGGATAACATTGGGATTTCCCTGAATTGTCAATTTGTAAACTTCTCTGGCAGGTGCATCAAGTTCATTTTTCCAATTAAACAGCCAACCATTTTTCTTTGCTACTTGCATAATATCCCCCTTAACTAAATATGAAACCTCAGTCGGAAAACTGTCACCCGTCGCAACGTTTTCGATAGACCGGGTTAAACCGTCAATTTCAAAATCAAGAAAATTTATATCCGCCTTTTTCACTTTTCACAAGGTACGAAAAGTAGTGTCTTTGGAATTGTCAACTTTAAATTTGAGATGTCAGCATGACAGCTTACGTTTGCGGCTTGCCGATGCCGCCCCGGATGAACTACGAATTAAAGGCAAATCTTGTAAAGGTTAGGTTGGATTCATTATGATGGTTTCGCCGTATTCTAGTGTCATGTCAAGTTTAAATTGTCGGATATAATTTTTTCAATTTTATCCGAGCCTTGCCGTTAGTAAATTGCCAATTAATTTGAGCTTCTTTATTATTCCTGTTTTCTTGCCAT
>JBBQIF010000410.1:0-2878 GCA_038324665.1 Bacteroidia bacterium | reverse complement strand
CCTGACATATTCTATGACGGCAGTAATTGTTATGCAGGCTATAGAGTATATGGTGCAAATTATGAAGTTTTGCGGAACGAATTGAAGGAACCTCTAATGGCGGATTCAACTTATTGTCTTCAGTTCAGAATTAAGTTGAAGTACACTAACTATGCGGCCATTAACGGCGTATCTGTTACCACCAGTAGCAATATTCTCTTTTTCAGAACGCCAAACGACGGCATTAAGAACGGCGTAGTATTGCAGACACATAAAGATATGCCACTTGCCTGCCGTGAGGAATGGATGATGATATCAGGCAGTTTTACTGCTAAAGGCGGCGAAAAATATCTTTATATTGGCAACTTCACCCCAGATAGGGAGCTAAAGTTTACCATGCTTGATTTACAGGAAGGGCATTACCCTGACGAAGTTTATTATTATATTGATGATATTGTACTTATTCGGCAAAAACATGGAACGAATTATCCTTGCAATATCAATGGTTGTGACCTCAAGTTCGATAAAAATTATACATTAGTGGAGGAAAAAGAAACCGGGCCACAAAACTCATTCTACACTTCACCAAAGGTGGGTGAGACCTTAGTATTGCGCAATATTCAGTTTGAAACTAATAAATGGACCTTCCTTGAAAGTTCTTTTATAACACTCGATAGCCTGGTAGATTTAATGCGCCTATTCCCTTCTATGAAAGTGGAAATTAGTGGGCATACCGATAACAAAGGCAATGCCAAAGACAATGAAAGTCTTTCTATTAACAGGGCTTTTGCAGTGGTTACTTATCTTATGGATTCAGGAATTGAAGAAGACCGGATAGAATATAAAGGCCTGGGACAAAAGCAGCCCATAGATACCAATAATACCGAAAATGGCAGGTTGAATAACCGAAGGGTAGAGTTTAAGATTATTGCATTGTAGGAAGAAAGCCAATTAGCAATAAGCAATTGGCAAAATGCAATTAGCAATAAGCAATTAAAACCATTGCATATTGCTTATTGTTGTTACAAAATCCTTAACCTGCATCAATGAAACAGGTCATTAAAATATTGTAATTTTGCTCTAATAAAAAAATAATTCCAACATGGAAAATACAGTATTACACAAGGCAGATACCCGAGGCGATGCCAACCATGGATGGCTTCACAGCAAACACACCTTCAGTTTTGCCAATTATCACAACCCTGAACGCATGCATTTTGGCGCCTTGCGTGTTTTGAATGATGATACCGTATCTGGAGGCATGGGTTTTGGCACCCACCCGCATGAGAATATGGAGATTATCAGCATTCCTCTTGAAGGCGATCTGGAACACAAAGACAGCATGGGCACTATTGCGGTCATCAAAAACGGAGATGTGCAAATAATGAGTGCCGGCACTGGCATACAACACAGCGAATACAACAAGAACAAAGACAATACTGTAAAATTTTTGCAGATTTGGGTGTTCCCGGACAAGCAGGATGTTGCGCCAAGATACGATCAAATAACTTTGAATGCTGAGGACCGTCACAATAAATTGCAGCAAATAGTTTCTCCTAGTGTGAAAGATGCCGGGGTGTGGATTCATCAGAATGCTTGGTTTCATCTCGGCAAATTTGACAAAAGTACTAAAACTGATTACACGGTTAAGGCAAAAGGAAATGGTTTATACATTTTTAACCTAAGTGGAGATATCAAAATTAATGACCAATTACTTAATACACGTGATGGTTACGGGATTTGGGATTTTGAAAAAGTGACCATCTCTGCCGAAACTGATGCACAATTTTTATTAATGGAAGTACCAATGACTGTATAATGTTTTGCTATTAGTTATTACAATCAGTATAGTGTAAATTTGCACCTCTTTTACGCATGTCTAAAGAAACACCTACCCAATTTCCTATTAACGAACTGATCCGCAAGCGATGGAGCCCACGTTCATTTTCAGAAAAAACTGTTTCGCAGGAGGAAATGAATTCTCTTTTTGAAGCAGCCCGTTGGGCAGCAAGTGCGGGTAATGAGCAACCTTGGGAGTATTATTACGGCATGAAAGGCACAACAGGTTTTGACCAACTATGGCATTGTCTGATAGGGAATAATTTACCTTGGACAAAAAAGGCCAGTGTACTTATTTTAGCTGTTGCAAGAAAAACACATAAAGCCAATGGCAAGCATAACAACACCGCTCTTCATGACCTGGGTCTAGCTAATTCACAAATGTTTCTGCAGGCAGTTTCCATGGATATTTATTGCCATCCAATGGCTGGTTTTGACAAGACCAAAGTGCATGAGTTACTAAATTTGACAGATGACCATGAGCCGGTTTGTATGATAGCCGTTGGATATTTAGATGCTCCTGAAAAATTGGAGGAACCATTTTTAACGAGGGAACTTTCGCCAAGGGTAAGAAAAACAATAACAGAATTTACAAAGCAAATATGAATAAAAAACAAATACTGGTAGTTGGCAGACACCAGGACACTTTACAGAAAGTGTTGACCTTAATTAATGGCAATGAAAACTGGTTGGGCAAAGGTTGCATTACAGATGAAAAAGCGATAGAAATGTTTAACGAACACTCATTCGATTTGATATTATTAGGTGGTGGCATTGAGGTTGAAAGTGGCATTAACCTAAGAAAACTGTTTACTGAGCAAAAGCCCGAAATCATTTTCCTCCAGCATTTTGGAGGCATCAATACGCTTGCTGCAGATATATCGGCTGCATTGCCAAAGGAAACGGTTGAGTAAAAAGATTTTCTAACGATAAAGTCTGTTGACTTTATTTTACTCTTCGTAGAACCTTCTATTACCGACTAGAAATTCAGCGGATATGCACTAATAATTCATTAAGTATCTCATAAAAATTTAATCTTTGTACAAAGGCACAGCTTACA
>JBBQIF010000409.1:0-2879 GCA_038324665.1 Bacteroidia bacterium | reverse complement strand
TATAATGTGCGGGGTGGAAGCTATGACGAAAATTTGATCTATGTGAATGATATGGAGATTTATCGCCCTCAATTAATAAGAAGCGGTCAACAGGAAGGATTGAGCTTTATTAATGGTGATCTGGTAAATAGTATCTCCTTTTCCTCCGGAGGATTTGAAGCCAAATATGGAGATAAACTATCATCCGTTTTAGATGTTGGTTACAGAACTCCAAAAAAAACGGCAGGTGGATTTTCTGGCGGACTTCTTGGCGGGTCTGCCTACATGGAGGGGCTCCAAAAAATTAAAAACAAGCGTAGAAAAGAACGTGATTCAGTGAGGTTTACATATCTAATCGGAGCTAGATATCGAGGAAACAAAAACATATTGAAATCTACAGATGTTAAGGGATTGTACAAATCGCGCTTCAGTGATTTTCAATCTCTGTTCGTTTATCATCTAAATAGGAAAAACAGGATTGAATTATTGGTAAACCTTGCACAAAACAGGTACAAGGTAGAACCTCAAGAACAGCAAACTACTTTTGGCACTTTGCAAAATGCACTTCAATTAAATATACTTTTTCTGGGGCAGGAGATAATGGATTACAACAGCGGAATGGGTGGGCTTTCCTATATTCATGCAACAAAAACAACTGAACTAAAATTTATGGCTACAGCATTTATTTCCCAGGAAAGTGAGCATTATGATATACAAGGGGGGTATAAAATAAGCGCGGTAAACAATAATTTAGGATCTAGCAGTTTCGGCAATGCAACTGTGCTTTTAGGTTCCGGATATTTTATTAACCATGCCCGAAATGATTTGTATTTTACAGTTGCTAACATAGCTCACCAGGGAAGTAAAAAAATTCTTGTAAATGGCCATACCACGCATTTGCTTTGGGGTATAAAATACCAATCTGAAGTAATTCACGACAAGTTCAAAGAATGGAAATACAGCGATTCAAGCGGTTATAATATTAATCCTTTTGGTCAATCTGGAAATAACCTAGGTCTTAGCGAATACATTAATTCCAAAACAGACATTATTAACCATAAAACAAGCGGGTTTATTCAATATAAGAAGGGTTTCGGCCAATATGAGCAGATTAATTTCACTGCAGGTACACGTTATCATTATTCTTCACTTAACGAACAATCCCTTGTTTCGCCAAGAGCACAATTGTTTATTGAACCAAACAAAGCTTATAATTCGCACCATAAGAACGATAGTATTAAAAAGAAAAACACCTTAATAAAACTGGCTTTTGGATACTATTATCAACCACCATTTTACCGTGAAATGCGCAATTTTGATGGCGTTGTTAATACCTCATTAAAGGCGCAAAGAAGTATTCACAGTGTGAGTGGAATTGAATTCGGATTCAAAAAATGGGGCCGACCCTTTAAGCTTTCCATAGAGGGTTATTATAAGCAATTGGATTACCTTGTTCCTTATTTACTGGATAATGTACGGATTCGTTATTATGCCGCAAATACTGCCAGAGGTTATGCTACAGGAATAGATACCAGGTTGAATGGTGAGTTCATAAAAGGGCTGGAAAGCTGGTTTACACTGAGTGTCTTAAAAACCGATGAAAAAATTCAATATGTTAAAAATGGTAACACCTTAGAAACACCTTTTTTAAGGCGCCCTACAGACAGAAGGGTAAGTGCTTCCATTATGTTCCAGGATGAATTAAATCAAAACAACGATTATCGCGTTCACCTCATGTTGAATTTTGGCAGTGGCCTTCCCTACTATCTCGGCGGCGATGCAAGATATACACAAGGCAATCGCCTACCCGCCTATAAACGGGTGGACATTGGTTTCAGCAAGGTATTGCTAGGTGGCAAAAGCAGAAAGCAATTGAATTATGCACTTAAACACAAAGACCAACAAAAATTTGATATACTTTGGATTGGTGTTGATGTATTCAATCTTTTACAGATTAACAATGTCATCAGTTATATCTGGGTGAAAGATTTTGAGAATAATACCTACGGGGTTCCCAATTATTTAACAGGAAGAAGATTGAATCTCAAATTGGTTGGAAAGTTCTAACGATTAGGGATAAAACTCTTAATTTTTTTTGTAATTCTTGTTTCATCACCTATTTTTGAAATTAATATTTAAAATTAATGGTTCAACTTCTCCTTTTTTATTTTTCTCTTTTCGGGACAATGTATATTGCAGGCAGCGATTATTTCCATAAAAAAGGAATTGAAATTGATACCATTGGAAATTCTGCTATTCTTTATATTTTTACCGGCTCGGATTGGTGTGTAAATTGTAAAAGAATGGAAAGGAACATATTACAGGATACCCTTTTTATCATGACAATGAATAACCACCATATCCGCGTGGAATTCCTTGATTTTCCTCAGAAAAAAATGCCCCAATCTGAATAGTAAATATGAAACCTAAGATGAGTAAAATAGGTATTTCACTATTACTTATTTATTACCCAACCCATTTTTTCATCAATTCATTTTATAAACCCTAACCCAATCCACAACAAATGTATTGCCTTTAAAACCTTCGGGTAAATATTTAAGATACTTCGGCTCAAAACAATTATTTATTACCATCACCATTTCCTCATTCATCCATTTCCTTAAACGTTTGTTTACCCTAATGAAGTTGACTAGCTTGCCATCTGTAAAGAATTTTAAATAATGTGGGGTCCATTCACAGCCATAAACATGGAAAACTGAATCGGTATTATTGGGTAAGTTGATTCTCTTGGTGAGGTAACCCATGGAGCGCTTACCTGATTTACCCCAATGAATCGTTGCATACTGGTTGTGAATTGCACCCTTTCCTTTGCGCCCATACATTTCATAAATATCAATTTCAGGCGGCCAGCCATTGGCACCTGTTAGCCAAAAAGCAGG
>JBBQIF010000408.1:0-2883 GCA_038324665.1 Bacteroidia bacterium | reverse complement strand
TGACAGTATCTCCTGGGTAATGCTTTGGGTTATTGATAATTTGAAGCAATGAATCTGGAGAGATAAAACTAACTTGACCTTTTAGGTGAAGGGAAATAAAAACAACCAAAGCAAACAATAATCTTTTAAAATAGTACATGGTTCAAATATAAGGGCTCTTATTGAATGAAACCAATTATTTTAATGTTCATTTACTAGTTAAATAATTTTAACTGTTTGTACTTGACTCGATAAGGATTGTGTACAGCTTATTAATGCAAAAATGATTTTGTTATTTTTGACACAAAACTGACAAATAGTTAATGTTGATGAGAATGCTTTATAGTTAAGCTAAGTTTTAAGAAATGTTATCTTGTACAACATATAATTTCCCTCAATTGAATAATCTTTAACGCATTACTGTAATCGTCCCTTTGTACCGGTAATGCTTGCCATCAAAATACTTAAAAGTAATGTAGTAAGAATAAATGCCATCCTGCACAAATTCACTCCTATACTTGCCATCCCAGCCTTGGGTAGCATCTGTTGTAGTAAATAAGTTTTCACCCCATCGGTTAAAGATTTGTAATTTGAAATCCTGGGCATTGGTAAGTCCTTCTATTTTGAATACATCATTAATTAAATCATTGTTGATGGTGATGGCATTCGGTATATAAACATTGAAATTATTGGGATAAAAGTAGATGGATTGACTGGTTTTATCTGAACAACCATACATACTGGTCACTTTCAAATGTATTTCTCCATTAAGCAGCTCGCTCACCAAAAGGAAAGGTGTATCCAAAGCGCTGGAATTGCCATCAGGGAACTGCCATGCATACTGGTTGTTAGCATCTAATATTGGCTTAAACCTAACGATACTCTGGTTAACGCCTGAATTGGATTCAGTAAAATAGAAAGTAGCATCCGGCAAAGGATAAACTAAAATAGCATCTGCAGATAAAATCGATTTTGAGCAAAGGTTAATATCAGTAACTGTTAAGGAAAGATCATAATTTTTAGGAGCCGTGTAAAGATGATTTGGATATTGTCCACTACCTGTACTACCATCTCCAAAATCCCAGGCCCAGTCTGTAATGGCATTGCCAGATAATTGTTTCGCCTTGATATCTGCTACATCGTTCAGGCAGACACTATCTCCAGTAATCAACGCATCAGGATTAGGTAAAACGGTTACTTTCTTAGAAATACTATCGATGCAACCTTCATTGGTGTAAATAATAAGTTTAACATCTTTAATGCCATCAGAAGCAAATTGAATATTAGAAATATTTTGTTGTCCGTTATAGTTGATGTTGTTTAAGGTGTATTTCCAGTCGCTGATCTGGTCATTCTTTGCAATGGAAATATCTGAAAAATCAAAACTATGTCCATCGAAGCACTGAATGTCTTTATTGATTTTAAAGTCAGGTTGTATGGCCTCTAAAAGCAAATACTTTTTCACCACACTGTCTTTACAATTATTGTTAGTTTGCCTGATGAGTTTAACAAAATTAAAACCTGTCGTAGTCTCTTTGTATTGCAAACTATCCTCAACTCCTGTATAAACCTGCTTATTGTTTATTTTCCAGGTATTGCTTTCATTCTTAAGATTATTGGTGCGGAAAACAAAACGGTTATTATTGAAACATTGGATGCTGTCATTGATACTAAGGGTTACTGTTGGTTGATAAACAACCCGCAGATGGGCTAATGTTGTATCTGTACAAGCATGCTCATCTCTCACCAAAAGTCGAAAAACATAGTTGCCGGTATCAGTGAATGAAAAATCTATTAAATTAAAATTGGTGTCCGATACATTTTTAGCGGTCCACAAAGTTGATTTATAAGGCTGATAGAAGGTAGATTTGTTCAATATGGTAAACAGATTGTTTTTCAAACACTGCGTATCGCTGTTTACCAACAATCTTGCTTCTGGTTCCTGGAGTACATCAATAATTTTTGAGATAGAGTCCTCGCAACCCGAGTAAGGGGTTTTTATCTTTAGCGTAATAGTTTTCTGCCCTGAGTTGCTATAAGTCACCGAATCTATTGCCGATAGAGCAGATGTTTTTCCCTCACTCAATCGCCAGTCATAGCTTAAATAGGCACCTGCGGAAGTATTTTTATAATTGAAGGCATGACCTTTAAAGCATTGGATACTGTCGTTAATACTGAAATCGGCTATTGGAAAATCCAACACTTCAATTTTTTTAACCATAGAATCCACACAGCCAAAGGTGGATACGGCCTTCAATTTAACATGGTAAGTGCCGGGACTGTAATACCGTATGTTCTTCATGAAATAATCGGTGCTGCTCCTGCCATTGCCAGCATCCCAAAACAGCGACATGGTATCTGCATCCACTGTAGAAGTGCTGGTATAAGTCCATCTGGCTGATGGCAAGCATAGTATGGTATCGGGGCTTGTCAGGGTGAAATCTGCTTTTGGTTTGGGCCAAACCAATGCTGCATTATTCGATACTGTATCTCTGCAACCCTTGTCGGAAGTAACAATATGCTTATAAAAATGTACAACTTCCCCATTACTTTTATTGTATTTTAATTGTTTGTATGTTCTCAGCGAATCGTTTTTAATGGTAGTTGAATCATCAAAATCCCACTGTACTGTTTTAATATAACCCGTTACGATTTGCGAACTGTCATAAAATAAAATGGGGGTATTGCTGCAAAAAGATTCACCCTTGATTCTGGCAAACACTTTGGGCATTGGATGAACAGTAACATCAATAGGATACCTTGCCTTACAATTGGCATCTGTTGTGTAAACATCAAAATAGACTTTGTACTTACCCGGCATAGGAAACCTAACTGTTGTTTCGCTTACATCCCAAACAGTGGTCCACGGAAAAACCCAGGCCTTATGCAGGATAGCATCTGCAA
>JBBQIF010000407.1:0-2888 GCA_038324665.1 Bacteroidia bacterium | reverse complement strand
CAATTGCTTTTCAATTATACTGGGAATTTAAATTATAACAATTCTGATAAACGCACCAATCAGTTTATTCCTAAAGAGAATGCTTATAATTATCCTGATACCCTGCTATCCAATACATTCGATAGCCGATATGTTTCTCATGGTGCTGGTGCTAATTACAATTACAGGAAGGAAAAACTTAGCTTCAGTTTAGGAGCCAATTATCAGTTGGCTCAATTGCACGTTGACAGGGTATTCCCTAATAGTTTTTCGCTTACAAGGTCATTCACCAGCGTCTTGCCGAACGCTTTTATGCAATATCGTTATACCAAACAGAAAAATATTCGTTTATATTACAGAACAAGCAATAATGCCCCAAGTATTGACCAATTACAGGACATCATCAATAACAATAATCCGCTGCAGTTAAGCACTGGAAATTCAGCTTTGAAGCAAGATTTCCAGAATTCATTAAATGTGAGGTACTCATCCGCAAATCCTAAAAAAAGCACTTCGTTCTTTGCCTTTGTTGGCGGTACTTTGACCCAGAATTATATTGCAAACAGCACATTTATTGCAAGTGCTGATACAGTTTTAAACAATTCTGTTGTATTGTCAAGAGGATCCCAATTATCTAAGCCAATTAACCTCGATGGCTATTATAACCTCCGGTCATTTTCCAATTATAGCTTTGTAATTAAAAAAATAAAATCTAATATTAACTTGATTGGATTCGCCAGTATAGTAAGAACCCCTAGTATGATCAATTCAGCCATAAATTATTCCCAAAGCAATAATATAGGAGGGGGTTTCACGATTTCAAGCAATATTAGTAAGGACATGGATTTTACAATCTCATCTAATTCTTCTTACAGTACGATTTCCAATTCTATTCAGAAACAATCTAACAGTGCATATTTCAACCAGAACTCAAAATTCAAGATACAAATGATGCCTTGGAAGGGATTAGTATTGCAAACAGACATAAATCATCAGGCATATAATGGACTATCTCAATCGGTAAATACAAATTTTTTATTGTGGAATGCTGGTATTGGTTATAAATTCATGAAAGATAAACAAGCAGAAATCCGGTTAGTAGTATTTGATTTGTTGAAGCAAAATACTGTTGTTGCTCGTAATACGACAGAAACCTACTATGAAGATGTAAAGACAAATGTGTTACAAAGGTATTTTATGCTTAACTTTACTTATAACATCAAATACTTCAAGAAGGCCACTTTACCTGACAAGGCTGCTGAAAAAGCGAAGTAATTTTATTATTGTTACATTTGCTTTTTAATGTAATAGTAAGTTTGAACATAACCCCTCAAGGAAAATACCTATTAAGGATAGCCGTAACCAATTTACTATTTTTTATTTGTTACCGGCTAGTTTTTATGGCCTTTTTTAATACTTGGCCCGATTTGACCTCCGGTATCCTTTACACGCTTCGTTTCGATCTCCAGGTTTGCGCTTATATTATCTCATTTCCTTTTTTCATATTGTGTATTGCGTCCTTTGTAACTGTAGATAGAATGGCTATTGTTTTGCTCCGCATTTATCTATTGATCGTTTGCATACTTGTACCTTTGGTTGCTGTATCCGATTTTTTTTATTTTCAATTTTATGGGGAAAGATTAAGTACTTCCATTTTTGTATGGGCATCCAGTCCCACTATGATCTTTTCTGTGATTACCGGTAATTTCAGTTATTTTGTGGGTTTCCTGTTATCACTTGTGCTATCATTTCTTTTGGTTAAAATCACTACTACAAAAAGACTATTAATTCAATCTATAAAATTTAACTTTAAATCACTTTTATTCATGCTTTTTTCTTTAGCAATTATTTTCGGAGGAATACGAGGAAATTTAAATGGCGGGGTTCTGAAACAATCCGATGCTTACGAAAGTGAAAATATAAAGGTAAATCTTTCGCTCGTCAACCCATTAAGGAATTTTATGGAATCATTGGTCATTGCAAAATACAAGTTTTATAATACGCTAAGTTTAAAGGAGAATTATGAATCATATTTTGCCTCTGATGTAGGCCAAGAACCTGAGAGAAAGGTTAAAAACCCTAATATCATACTTATACTGGTTGAAAGTCTTTCTGCGGATATGGTCAATGAAAGGATAGGTGGGGAATTAATTATGCCATTTTTGAACGGTCTAAAAGATTCAGGCATTTACTTTAAGAATACAATATCTTCCGGTGGCCATACCTTCAACGGAATTTATGCGTCTTTAACAGGTATGCCTTCATTACCTGGAGAGCATAGTTTAGTAAATAATCAGAATAACAAACATCTTTTTACCTTCCCGCATTTTTTTAAGGAAAAAGGTTATCATACTTCCTTATTCACCACCCACCACAAACAATGGGATAATGTCTTTAGTTTTTTTAAAACAAGGGGAATAGATACTTTTATTGATAAATACGATTATCCAACTTCGGCCATAGTAAGTGAAATGGGGGTGAGTGATGCTGAGGAATTAAATAAAGCAACGCATTATTTTAATTGGGCACCCCAACCTTTTTTCAGCACCTTGTTAACCATTAGTACCCATGGCCCGCATTTATCACTGAACCCAAAACTTAAATTTTCACCAAGATTTAATTCAGCTTCTGCTAACTTATTTGCCTATACAGATAGTTGTCTGAAAGTATTCTTTGAGAATGCATCTAAGACAAGTTGGTATAAAAATACCATTTTCATTATTACCGGCGACCATGGCCTGAGGATTGAGAATGTGAAGCAGCACAGCTTAATGGCCAACTATCATATTCCAGCCTTTATATTAGGTGCAGGTATTGCAAGTGAAAAATATGCCAATACCATTGGACAAATAGATTTATTACCTACTGCACTTGGTTTCACTAATCTTGAAGTGAATACAAGGTCTTTC
>JBBQIF010000406.1:0-2898 GCA_038324665.1 Bacteroidia bacterium | reverse complement strand
ACTCGCCACCCAAAGACAACTTAGTGCATGTAAATAAATATCATACGATTGTAACCTTTTCATATTTCACATACTCTAAGGTAGTAAGAGACAATTAACAATTTAAAGTAAAAAAAAAATGAAAAAAATTCTATTATCACTGGCATTTGTTGCCAGTATGTTTGTAAGCAATTCAGCACTAGCTTGCGATGCTTGTGGAAAGGGCGACCCAGCAGTTGAATTACGCGGCACAATGCAAAAATTATGGTCAGACCACATGCAGTGGACCTTTGCTACTGTTGATGCGTTCTTCCACAACCAAGCTGGATTAACGGCACAGCTCAACCGACTTTTACAAAACCAAAAAGATATTGGTGCTGCCATTGTACCAGTATATGGTCAGGCTGCTGGTGATAAATTGGCGAGTCTTTTGACTACCCATATTAATCAAGCTGTACCAGTTTTAACAGCTGCACAAAAAGGCGACCAAGCAGCATTAAAAATAGCACTTGATAATTGGTACGCCAATGCGCAGGAAATTGCAGATTTTTTAGCTACTGCCAATCCTAAAAATTGGAACCAAGCTGAAATGCGTGAAATGATGAAAACGCATATTGACCAAACTACCGCATACGCTGTTGATTTACTGAAAAACAATTATGAGGATGCGGTGAAAAAATATGACGAAGCAAACAACCACATGAAAATAATGTCTGATGAACTTGCGATGGGGATAGTAAAACAATTCCCTGATAAATTTAAAAAGACAAACACAAAGAAAAAATAATTTAATGTAATTTCCAGTATTGAGCCAATTAATAGCTCAATACTGGCTTTATAAAGACGATTTAAAATAAACAAAATGGAAAATTCATCATTGCAACAATCAATTAAGCCAACATTCAATCTTTTGAAACTTACTTTTGGAATAGTTCCAATTGTAGCAGGGCTTGACAAGTTCACAAATGTATTAACTCATTGGGAGCAATATATTAATCCAACACTTGGAAATATGTTGCCGTTTTCTGCTTCAACATTTATGATGATAGTTGGAGTAATTGAAATTATTGCAGGTATTATAGTACTTATAAAGACAGAATTAGGGGGTTACATCGTTGCGGCTTGGCTTACTGTAATTGCACTTACGCTTTTAGTAGGATTTAATTTTGTAGATATAGCCGTTCGCGATTTAGTAATGGCTATTTCTGCATTTTCAATGGCAAGATTAGCTAAATTTATAGCCTAAATTATACTAGAGAAATGGCATCATTTGAGCTATATACAGATACACAAATCATTGAAAATATTTTAGGGGGTGAAATTGCACAATTTGAAATACTAATCCGAAGGAACAATCCTTTTTTGTATAAAGCAGGTAGGTCTTATAATTATAATCACGAAGACACACAAGACTTGATGCAGGAAACCTTCATTGATGCGTATAAAAATTTATCCAAGTTTGAGAACAGAGCAAGTTTTAAAACTTGGATAATAAAAATAATGTTAAATCATTGTTTTAGAAAAAATCATAAATTTAGTTTTAAAAATGAAATCGTGAAAGAAATAAAGGATAATTCAGAACCATTATATACCAATACTCATAGCGACACTAATAGAATGGTAGTTAATAGAGAATTAAGCTATGTAATAGAAAATGCGTTGGAAGCTGTACCTTTCGATTACAGAATGGTGTTTGCATTGCGAGAAGTTAATGGATTAAATGTGGCAGAAACAGCTGAAGTATTAGAGATAAGTGAAACTAACGTAAAAGTTCGACTCAATAGAGCAAAGGCCATGTTGCGTAAAGAAATAGAAAAATCATATACGGATGAAGATATCTTTGAATTTAATTTAATTTATTGTAATGCAATGGTAGAAACCGTTATGAAGAAAATAAAAGAACTTTAGTTATCAAAAATAAAAGAATTACTAAAATGTCACAAATTGTAAAAATAATATCACTTGAAAATCTTACACATGATGTACTTAAAATTGTTGCAGAAAAACCTGCTCACTTAATCTATCAGCCAGGGCAAGCGGTAGATGTATCAATCAACAAGCAAGATTGGCAAAAGGAATTACGGGCATTTACCTTTACTTCCTTACCCGATGATGACAATATTGAATTTACCATTAAAACTTACCCTTCTCATCATGGTGTTACCGAACAATTGCTTACCCTTCGTACAGGTGACGAACTTGTCATTCAAGATCCTTTTGGAGATATTAGCTACAAAGGCGAAGGGATTTTTATTGCAGGTGGAGCTGGGGTTACCCCTTTTATTGCAATATTTAAACAACTTGAAAGAGAAAATAAAATTGGAAATAGCAAACTAATTTTCGCTAACAAAACTAAAGCAGACATTATACGCGAAGATAAATTCAAAAAACTGTTGGGCAATAATTTTATTAATGTCCTTTCAGATGAAGAACTAGATGGATATGAACATGGTTTTATTTCGGCTGCACTGATTAAAAAGTATATAGTAGGCAGTTCATTGTATTTTTATATATGTGGGCCAACACCCATGATGAATGCTATTGAAAAACATTTAGACTCATTAGGCATTGAAAAAAGTCAAATAGTAAAAGAAGCTTTTTAATAATTTGCAATATCTTAATGAAAATTATTGTAACAAAAAATGGCGCCAATACCTACTTTTTTCTCTGCTCATAAAGCATTATTTTTGTATAACATAGTTTATGCATTACCCCATAAAAATAGCGTGCCTTGCAGCCATCCTTTTTATCTGTTGCGGACAGGTGCCCCGCCAAGCAGCGGAAAGCGTTGCAGAGGCCGCTAAAGTTGCTGATACAAGCATCATAAATGATTCTGGCATGACTTTGCAAACAAGGTTTAGAACGCCAATTGGGTTTGAAAGAAAGCCGTCTGATAGCAATTCCTTTGCCAGCTATTTG
>JBBQIF010000405.1:0-2911 GCA_038324665.1 Bacteroidia bacterium | reverse complement strand
TATGCTAAACTTCAAAAAGCGGGCAAACCCCAAAAACAATTATCTAAGGAATTTGTAAGGGAATGGCTGATGGAAAATGGTTTCCAAGGATTAGAAGGCGAAGTAGTTCCTGAAATGACCCTTGAATTTGTAAATAGTGTGACCGAAAGATACACCGAGCTTTTTGAAGCTATGACAGGACAAAAATTCATGGGTAGGGATTATATTGATGCCGATAAAACCATTGAGGAAAATATTAACAATACCATTCAATCATTATAAATTAACAGCACGATTGAACGAATGAATTCATTGAAGTTAGCCACTACCCTATTTTTACTCTTCATAATAATATGTACGCAAGCGCAGACTGTTAAAACATTTGCAGGAAAGCCATATACTGGTTCTGGATTTTATAACGGCACACGCAATAACCATAAAGATTCCATGCTTTTTTCAGCTCCCAATGGCATAGCGGTGGATACTGCTGGCAGGATTTATATTTCCAACGAACAAAATATCATGATGATTACCGGAACTAATTGTAAGTTGGTGGCCGGTTACAACTTAGATCCAAATCAACCTGGAGCTGCTGATAGCAAAGATGGCACTGGCCCTTCAGCTCGCTTCTCTAACCCTGCGGGTTTATGTGTTTATCCTGCCACCAACGAAATACTTGTGGCAGATGTGGACAACAACCAGATAAGAAAAGTGTCTCCTTTTTTTAATTTAACACAAGATCCCGCTGTCACTACTGTTGCCGGAGTCAAATTACTACTTGGCGATTATCTCGACAGTTCCAATTTATTATCAAAATTCTATGCCCCTGTTGGGGTAGCAATTGCCGCAAATGGGGATATCTATATAGCCGATAGGAACAATCATTGCATCAGAAAAATTTCGGGAGGCAATGTTACAACTATTGGAGGCATAAGTGGTGTTCAGAGTCATGTTAATGGAGTTAATGGAACTTCCACTTTCTCTGCGCCTTACAATCTTTGTATTAATGGCAATATCCTTTATGTTGCAGATTACGGCAATAGTGCCATCCGCAAAATTGATCTATCAACTAATATCACCACAGATTTTATCACTTCAGGTTTATTTGCTCCCACTGATCTCTGTATTGTAGATAATACATTTTATATTACTGAACAGACCAGTGTGAAGAAATTTGAAAACAATGTTTTATCGATTTATGCTGGTAGTTCTGCTCAAAGTGGTAATATGGACGGAGATGGCAGCAATGCAAGGTTCGAGAGCTTGAGTGGAATTGCCTACAGCAAAACATTAAAACTTCTCTATGTAGTTGACAAAGGCAATAATGTCATCAAAACAATTGCGCCTAACAACAAACCAATTTGCAGTTTTACCGCATCCAATGTAGCACCCACCGTAGGTCAAACTGTGATATTGAAAAATACTTCGGACAATAAACCTTTGAATTTCAAATGGACCATAACACCATCGAATTATAATTTACTGAATAACTCAAAATTGACAGATAGTTTTATTTATGTGAATTTTAGTTTGGCCGGTTCTTTTACCGTTAAACTCTGGGTTTCCAATACTGGCGGGGCCGATTCCTTATTAAAGAACAATTATATTACTGTGAGTGCAGTAACAGCAGCCCCAATAGTTGATTTTATTGCATCAAAAACTAATCCCATTACAAATGAAATAATCAGTTTGATAGACCAGTCTGCTAACGACCCTACGACTTGGAAATGGAGAATATCTCCACTTACTTATATCTTCACCGATGGCACTGATTCCTCTTCAAGAATTCCACATATTAAATTTACTAATGGCGACAATTATAATGTTACACTAATTGCATCCAATGCTCAGGGCAGCAACAGTCTTACGAAAACAAGTTATATCAATGTGAATCAGTCTTCGGTGCATTCAGTTGCTTTTAAATTACAATTGAATATTTTCCCTAACCCTACGAATAATTTCGTTAATTTATTACACCCGTTAAACGGTACTGTGAGGTTAATGGATATTGAAGGTAAAGTATTGGATGAATGGACTAAAGAGAATGAAAAATTATTGATTAACCTGAAGAATTTCACTAGTGGCATATACTTTTTAATGTTACAAACTAACGAAGGTATTATCAGCAAAAAAATAATCATCAGCCATTAAAACGGAATCTACTTTTTACCCATAAGGCTCTTCCCTATTTTAACCAATTCATTAACGGTTTTCCAATTGCGTGTAGTAGCAGTTACTTTCAATTTATTCTCAATAAAATTATTGTTTATTTTGGCGTTCCCATAACCATCGGGGAAAAACAAGTAAATGTCTTTACCATATACTGTTAATTCTTCAGGAGGAAAATTAAAGGACTGAAGTTTCTCTATATTGACTTTTTCAGGTTCAACAGCTAAAAACGTAACATACAAACGGCCAGCATCTTCTTTCCTCTGATTTAGATAAGGGTTATTGTTCAGCACCTCCCTTAGTTCTCCTAATTCCCTTACTATTACAGGCACATCAAAGCCAAAGACCTCTAATATTTTTACAGAAACTTCCTTTTCAATTTTTGCAGGTTCTATTTTTTTAGCAGTAAAAATAATGTTCCCGCTTTGAATATAAGTGACGGCATTTTCTAATCCCAGATCATCACACATTTTGCGCAATGCCTCCATCTTTATTAATTTTTGACCGCTGACATTGATGCCCCTTAAAATGCAGATATAGACGTTCATTATTTTTTTATTTACTTTTCAAATATACTAATCTGGTAATCATTTGGCGGTGGAAGTTTTGAAGTAAGGTTATTTTTTGATTTTTAAACTTTGGGATTTTATGATTTATGGATACTTTGGGCGTAAGTTTTAAGGTTGATGAAAGGTATAACTCTTGATTACTCTTCATGAAAAGTTCTCCATTAATCAATAAACCATAATATTTGCCCTAATTT
>JBBQIF010000404.1:0-2917 GCA_038324665.1 Bacteroidia bacterium | reverse complement strand
AAATCCTATTTACCTGATGGCAGCATTATAACCACCACACAGTCTTTTGATTATGTGGGCAAACCTTATAAATCTGTAGAAATAAGGAATGCATTGGATCAAATTCAAAGTTACCGCTATTACAGAGGCATCAAAGAAGAATTATACTATAGCTATAATTATGAATATAAGGACAATGCATTAATAAAAAATGAATACAAAAGTTTTTATAATCAAAAGCATCCTTATACCAAACTAACAGTCTTCGATAACATAGGACGAATTATTAAAGATGAGTCCATAACTATTGTTTCCAAGTCAAAGCGATATATTTGGCTGAATGAATTTGAATACAACACTAAAGGCATGGTAACGAAAGAAAAGAATTATCTGAACGGGGTGTTAAAAAGTGAAACTGTTTATAAATATGCCTTTTATTAATCATGCATCCTACATCTAGCCTGACTAACACCAGCGATAAAACTGAAAATTACAGAATCCTACTATTACAGGCGGAAGCTTTAATTGACCCAAAGTGTGGTTGGGTTACTAATTATGCCAATTTTTGTGCGGCCATTCAACAAATATTTCACCATTGGTGGTGCGGTTTTTATTTAGTTAACAAACATAATCAACTGGAATTAGGGCCCTTCCAGGGCCCAGTAGCATGTACGCTTATTGATTTTAATAAAGGTGTATGTGGAACTTCCTGGGCAAATAAAACGACTATAATAGTCCCTAATGTGCATGCGTTTGAAGGACATATTGCCTGCTCATCTGAAAGCAATTCTGAAATTGTTGTGCCGATCTTGCGGGATACCATTGTGATTGGCGTATTGGACATCGACAGCAAGAATTTCGACCATTTCGATAAAGTGGATAAGGAATACCTTGAAAGATTGGTTGAGATATTATCCCGGGTAAGCGTTAATTTTTAATTGCGTACTTTTGCAGGCTAATGTCGAGAATTGTAGCTATAGTTGGAAGGCCTAATGTAGGCAAATCCACCTTATTTAACCGCCTTATTGGAGAACGTAAAGCCATAGTAGATGATGTAAGTGGTGTAACCCGCGATCGGCATTATGGTGAATGCGAATGGGGTGGTCAGACATTTTCTGTCATAGATACCGGTGGATATGTTACAGACAGTAAAGATATTTTTGAGGCTGCGATAAGGGATCAGGTAAAAATTGCGGTGCAGGAAGCCAATCTTCTACTTTTTATGGTGGATGTGCAAACGGATGTGACAGATTTGGATTCGCAATTTGCCAATATTTTACGCAAAGCCAATAAACCGGTTTTATTGGTTGTTAATAAAGTGGATATTCACGAGAAAATTAACGAAACAGCGGTTTTTTACAGTTTGGGGTTTAGCGAGCTATACCCCATATCTTCCGCTACCGGCAGTGGAACAGGTGAATTGCTGGATAAAATAGTCGAATTATTGCCGGAAGACGAGGATGAAAAAGATTTCATTAATTCCGAAACCATGGATTTACCAAAAATTGCGATCGTGGGAAGGCCCAATGTAGGTAAATCTTCATTTGTTAACTCGCTCATTGGCAATAACAGGAACATTGTTACCGATATCGCAGGTACAACTAGGGATTCCATTCATACCAGATACAACGCCTTTGGTAAAGACCTAATCATCATTGACACCGCAGGTATCAGGAAAAAATCAAAAGTTGAGGAGAATATTGAGTTTTATTCCGTCATGAGAAGCCTTAGAGCAATAGAAAATTGTGATGTTTGTATATTGATGTTGGATGCTGCACAAGGTATAGAATCACAAGATCTTAATTTACTATTTTTGGCACATAAACACGGTAAAGGAATCATAATATTGGTGAATAAATGGGATCTATATGAAAAAGATACCAATACTGCTAAGAAATATGAAGAGCATATTAAGGAAAGGACAGCACCTTTTACGGATTACCCGGTATTATTTATAAGTGCACTAAACAAGCAAAGAATTTTTCAGGCTATGGAAATGGCCCTTGAAGTGTATGATAACCTCTCCAACAAGATAAAAACATCTAAATTAAACGATACGATGTTGCCTGTGGTTGCAACTACTCCTCCTCCAGGCGTAAAAGGTAAAACAATCAGTATAAAATATATCCAGCAACTGCCTTCCAAATCTATTTGTTTCGCATTTTTCTGCAATTTGCCCCAGTATATAGGTGAATCCTATAAAAGGTTTTTAGAGAATCAATTAAGGCAGAACTTTAATTTTAAGGGAGTGCCGATAAAAATATTTTTTAGAAAAAAATAAATTTTGCTTCTTTGCAGTATTAATAATAATAAAACATGAAGAAATTAATCATCTTAGCCTTCGTTGCCCTCTTTTTTTCAGCTTGCAGCAATGGTGTAAAAACAGAGCAGGTGGAAGAAAAGCAGAGAGACAGCATGGATAATGTAATGCTTGATGAAAATCAAAGGTTCGTTGATTCACTTGAGAAAGCAGAGGCTACTAAAGACTCATTGAAAAATATAAAGGAGATTAAGTAATACTGCAATTGAGTATCCGGGAAGTTGGTTAAGGAAGCTTACCCCTACTTTCCAAGCCATGTTTCAATATGAGATTGGCTGAGCGTAAAATAATCCACTTGCTGCTCAACAATAGAATTATTAAGGTAATAGATAACAGGTAGTTGAAGACCTGCCAGTTCAATAAAAACCTGTCCATTCAATTTACTGTAGGGAATTTTTTCAATATTATTGACACTCCTGAATGTTTTTATTTGATCATCATATCCATTAATAAAAAAATAAATGGGGATTTGGGGATTTTCACCATTAATAACACTAAATTTTTGAGCTGCTATTTTACAATGGCCACAGGTTGAACTAAGAAAAGCAACAATAAATTTACCTTTCCTTACATCTACCATCGGTTTACCAATCTTTTCAAAATTATTGGTGTTATAAA
>JBBQIF010000403.1:0-2926 GCA_038324665.1 Bacteroidia bacterium | reverse complement strand
GAAGCACAAGCCATGTGCCTGCCCTTCTCCATGGTATGGATCCTGTCCAAGGATTACAATCTTTACTTTTTCAAAAGGAGTGCTGTCGAACGCTGAAAAAATCAAGGAATTATTCGGAAATATCTTATGATTGGCTAACTTTTCAGAAACAAGAAAGGTTTTTAAGTCCTTGAAATAAGGTTTCTCAAATTCCTGATTTAATTTATCGTACCAGGAGGCATCTATCTTAATGGTTTGGAGTGGCAATGGCAGTTAGTATTTTATTGCAAAGATGTTGTAAATTACCTAAAATAAAATTTGGATAATCTAACAGACAATCTAAGAATTAACGTTTTGATTGCTTTCGCCCCATCTCACCTAACAAGCTATTCATTCCTGCCGAATGAAGTTTATCAGATATCTTCCCAGCGCGCTTCTTCATAATTTCTGCACTGGTCTGTTTCATACCCAATTTCATAATCTTTATTATATCGGCCTCATTCAAACCAAATTGCGCTTCAATTACTTCAAATGGTGTGAGGTCCTCCCATGCCATCTCTAATACACGGTCTATCTCTTGTTCACTTAAGTCCTTTATTTTAAGTGTAAGCATATAACAATTCTAATACTTATTTTTATAAATGTTGCTTATTTTTGAAAAATCTTTATGCACATTTCAGAAATCGAGAAGACAATCAACCAATTACGGAAAAAACTATCAGATTACAACTACCAATACTATGTAATGGCGGCGCCAGATATCAGCGATTTTGAATTTGATAAAATGCTAGAAGAACTGATAAAACTTGAAGCCGAACATCCAGAATTTTATAACCCTGATTCACCTACCCAAAAGGTGGGAGGTGCAATTAATAAGAATTTCGAAAATTTTACCCATCAATATCCAATGCTTAGCTTGGGTAATACATACAGTGAGAGCGAATTAGCGGATTTTGACCAACGAATAATCAAACAGCTTGGACATTCCAACTATGAATATGTTTGCGAGCTGAAGTTCGATGGGCTTTCAATAAGTCTTCACTACGAGAACGGCGCACTTCTAAGAGCAGTTACCCGAGGTGATGGAACAAAGGGTGATGTAGTTACCGACAATGTAAAGACTATCAAGGCGTTGCATACTCGTCTAACAGGCAATTTTCCTTCACAATTTGAAGTTAGAGGAGAAATATTCATGCACAGACAGGCATTCGACAGATTGAACATAGAAAGAGAAGAATTGGGTGAACAACTCTACGCGAACCCCCGGAATGTTGCTTCTGGCACCCTTAAACTACAGAACAGTGGTGAAGTAGCAAAAAGACCTCTGGACATTTACCTCTATCAGCTGATTGAACAAAAAGAAACGATCAAAACCCATGCTGAAAGTTTAACAGCAATGAAGAATTGGGGATTAAAAACTAGCGATCATTCTAAAATATGCACGACTATGGATGAAGTTTTTGCCTTTATAAATTATTGGGACAAGGAGAGGAAAAACCTGAGTTATGATATCGACGGAGTGGTTTTAAAAATAAATGATTACCACCAGAGAGAGGAGTTGGGATTCACAGCCAAATCACCGCGCTGGGCCATATCATTCAAATTCAAGACGGAAACTGTCTGCACACAATTATTAAGCATTGATTACCAAGTGGGCCGCACAGGTTCCATTACGCCAGTGGCCAACCTACAGCCAGTTTTATTACTTGGCACTACTGTTAAAAGAGCTTCCTTGCATAATGCCAATGAAATTGAGCGCCTGGATATACGTACTGGTGATTTTGTATTTGTTGAAAAAGGTGGTGAAATAATCCCTAAAATTACTGGGGTTAATTTTGAAAAAAGAGACATTAATTCTGTTCCTCATGAGTATATCACCCATTGTCCTGAATGCAATACGGAACTAATAAGGAATGAAGGTGAAGCCAACCATTATTGTCCGAATGAAGTAAGTTGTCCGCCACAGGTTGTAGGCAGGATTCAGCACTTTATTCATAGAAAAGCAATGGATATTAACGGAATGGGAGATGAAACTGTTCAAATGCTGTTCGAAAAGGGACTTATTCATAACCTAGCCGACCTTTACGACCTCAAGTATGAAGAAGTAGTAAAATTAGATCGCATGGCCGAAAAATCAGCCCAAAATTTAATCGATGGCATCCTTGATTCTGTTAGGATACCATACCACAGGGTATTGTTTGGATTAGGTATCCGATATGTAGGCGAAACGGTAGCCAAAAAATTAGCCGCAAGGTTCAAGACCATTGAACAATTGCAGACTGCATCCCTTGAGGACCTGCTGTTGACAGATGAAATAGGTGACCGAATCGCCCAATCTATCATTACTTATTTCAAAAACCCATATCATGTCAGTAACATAGAGAGGTTAAAAAATGCTGGATTGCAATTAGAAAATACTGAAAAGGAACTTGTTCTGGAATCCTCAGCACTTGTTGGTAAATCAATTGTTATTTCGGGGGTATTCAGTCAATACAGTCGCGATGAGATGAAAGCAATGATAGAGAGCCATGGCGGCAAAAATGCTAGTGGCATTACTGGTAAAACCGACTATGTGGTGGTTGGCGAAAACATGGGCCCTGCCAAACTAGAAAAGGCCAAGCAATTAAATATTCCTATTCTAAGTGAGGATGAATTCCTCAAATTGATAGGAAAAGTATAGTGTTGATGAGGTATTTAGGCTTAAATACAGGCACAATTCTATCATGACCCAATCATATTTACCCTAACTTTGTAACATAAATAGGCAATTTTGACCCTAACTTTGTGACATATATAAACAATATTTGCCCTATCGTTGTGACAATATATTAATTTATTCGCCCTAATTCTGTGACATAAATAGTCAATAATTGCCCTATCTTTGTGACAATATATTAATTTATTTGCCCTAACTTTGTGACATATATAAACAATATTTGCCCTATCT
>JBBQIF010000402.1:0-2951 GCA_038324665.1 Bacteroidia bacterium | reverse complement strand
TATCCCTTTTCTCTTCTTCTTCTGCCACTTCAACAAATTCGTCATGCTCTTCAGCATCACCTTTCTTTTCAAGATTTGAAATCACTGCTTCCAATGCATGCTCTTTCGAATCATTTGCTAACGCATCGTCTAAATTTTGGTCTGTTTCACTCATCGGCTGTAGGGTTTAGGTCTTAATTTTATAAGGATTGCAAAAATAATCGATTTATTGATATTTAAACTATCCTTTACTTTTAAAATTTCTTTTGGTATTATTATATCTTTCATACAAAATTATTGATAATAAGTTGGTAATTGGCATTTTATAGTAAATTATCGTAATAATTTACCATAAAATGATTAAACGCCCAAGTAACAATAAGGTATTTGAAGGTTATTTTTTGTAAACTTTAAGGTTGTTCAACCTTATCGCTACACTGTCGGTCCATCTTTTTTGCATGTCTGCAATGGTAGAATGATTAGTTTCATTGTCATACCTTATTTGTTCATTCCTCATCGATGCAGCAATAGAAGAAAACGCCTGTCTGATTTCGGTCTGAAGCACATTTTTATTGTACCCCAACCTTTCCAGGGATTTCACTTTTTTCCTTAATTCACGTGCGTAGATTTCTGTGATGTCGAAATGCAATTGTTCATGTTTTAAAATATCAGCAGTTGCATTGGATTTTATCCATGATTTAGCAGGGTCGAAATAGGTGGAAACATCTACGGCCATATTATTCTTTTGCGTTACAATATGTAAATCCAATGTGGTATTCGTGCTAGATACGAATCTGGAGCGAATATCTACAGGACCTTTAAATTGCTGGAAAGTCAATGGTTTATTCTCCTGCCATAGTAGCCCGGTAATAAAGGTAGAATTTAAAAAAATTAAACCTGTTGCTAAAAGAAATATGAATAGAAAATTAAACCTCACTGTAATATTAAATGCAAAAAGTGTACAATTATTGTTTCATAACGAAAAAAAATTTTAAGGGTACGGACAAATCTTCATGATTAATTAAAAATTTGCTTTTTTTTATAGCAAAATGACCGTTTTAGCTGCCTAAATAACAGTAAAATGGATTTGGAGACCGTTTTGCCCCATTTACAGAAAATATGAACATTAATAAATTTACCATCAAAGCTCAGGAATGTGTTCAACAAGCGCAACAACTGGCCTTTGAAAATACTAACCCGGCAATAGAGAATGCTCACTTGCTTAAAAGTATTTTTGAAAATGATGAAGAGGTCATTTCTTTTATTTTCAATAAAACTGGAGCGAACCTAGGTAGAGCAAAAGTGGCTGTTGATGCAGTCATCAGCGGCTTGCCTAAAGTTGCCGGTGATGCAGGCAATCAGTTTCTTTCGCCACAATTAAATACAACCATGATGACTGCCGAAAAGCTTATGAAGGATTTTGGCGATGAATACGTTTCAATAGAACATTTGGTGATAGCCTTGCTTTCTAATAATGATACAATTGGTAATCTTTTAAAGGATGCCGGTGTGAAATTGGCGGATGCCAAAAAAGCGATAAAAGATCTACGGGGTAATACCACTGTAAATTCGCAAAGCGGCGGGGAACAATACAATGCCCTCAAAAAATATGCACTGAATCTGAATGAGATGGCCGCATCGGGTAAGCTAGACCCTGTTATTGGACGCGATGAGGAAATAAGAAGAGTGCTTCAGATTTTAAGCAGACGTACCAAAAATAATCCCATACTAATTGGAGAGCCGGGTGTTGGAAAAACAGCCATTGCCGAAGGACTTGCCAGAAGAGTAGTGCAGGGCGATGTGCCGGAAAATTTAAAAAGTAAAACATTGTTCAGCCTAGATATGGGCGCCTTAATAGCAGGGGCAAAATACAAAGGTGAGTTTGAGGAAAGATTGAAAGCCGTAGTGAATGAAGTAATTAAAAGCAATGGTGAAATAGTGTTGTTTATTGATGAAATTCATACCCTTGTGGGTGCTGGTAAAAGTGAAGGGGCCATGGATGCGGCCAATATTTTAAAACCTGCCTTGGCCCGCGGTGAATTAAAAGCCATTGGCGCCACTACATTAGCCGAATACCAGAAATATATTGAAAATGATAAAGCGTTGGAAAGACGCTTTCAGAAAGTAATGGTCGAAGAGCCAAGTGAGCAGGATGCTATTTCAATTTTAAGGGGATTGAAAGAGCGCTATGAAGTACACCATAAAGTACAGATAAAGGATGAAGCAATTATCAATGCAGTGGAACTCTCTAGCAGATATATTACCGATAGGTTCTTGCCAGATAAAGCCATCGACTTATTGGATGAAGCAGCTTCAAAGTTAAGGATAGAAATTGATTCCCTTCCGGAAGAATTAGATGAACTGAACCGTAAAATCATGCAATTGGAAATTGAACGGGAAGCTATTAAAAAGGAAAAGGATAAGGATAAGCTGAGCAAATTAAATGCTGAACTGGCGAACCTGAATGAAGAGCGCGATACCATTAATGCACGTTGGCGAAGCGAGAAAGATGTAGTGGAACAGATACAGGCAAAAAAGGGGGACATAGAAAAATATAAAACAGAGGCCGAGCAGGCTGAAAGGAATGGAGATTTTGGCAAGGTTGCAGAGTTGCGTTATGGTAAAATAAAAGAAACAGAAGAAGAAGTATCCAAGCTACAGGTGAAACTGATAGAAGTACAGGGTGATAAACCCATGGTGAAAGAAGAAGTGGATGCCGAAGATATTGCTGAAGTAGTAAGCAAATGGACCGGTATTCCTCTGAACAGAATGTTGCAGAGTGAAAAAGAAAAACTGATCCATCTTGAAACTGAATTGCATAAAAGGGTAGTAGGACAGGAGGAGGCAATAGCAGCAATATCAGATGCAGTGCGCAGGAGCAGGGCGGGATTGCAGGATCCTAAAAGACCAATAGGGTCATTCATTTTTCTGGGAACCACAGGTGTCGGTAAAACAGAATTGGCAAAAGCATT
>JBBQIF010000401.1:0-2959 GCA_038324665.1 Bacteroidia bacterium | reverse complement strand
ATTATCGAATTTGCATTGAGCTTGCCAATGGGTAAAAATCTTATCAAAAGTATTTCAATCATTAAAAAAAACAAAACAAAAATAATACACCATTTCCAAAATGGCGTACCTTTAACAGATGCAGAATATTCAGCAGACAGTTTTTCGGCACTTCCGGTGAATATTTTTGCACCGCATTGAGTAGCTATATTTTCAAGTTCACTATCATCGTAAGTGCGGGTATCACTCTCACTCCTGTTTAAATTAAATGAGATGTTCATCAGTCCGGAATCTTGGTTATTGGCAGAAACTTCATACCAACCGGCCTGTTCAATTTCACCATTAGTATTCAAAAACATTTCTCCATTAATGTTTATAACTTCTGTCATGTATTGGTTGGTGCCATTTTTCAGCATAATTCCTTTTTCCGTAATGAATGGCAAACCCGTAGGGATACTTTCGGTTTGCCCACATTGAAAATAAAGAGCTGATTGATATTGCATCAGCAGGGCCGATTTTAATAGAATCGGAACAAAAAAAGCATGGTTTTGGAAATTGGTATAATCAATATTCATTGGGCTGCTGCATATAAACACCTGACCTTTGCCAGATTTAAAGTTGGTGAGGAACGAAGCACCGTTGCCTACTTTCATCACTGCATTGCTATTCGCTGCTGTTACATTGTAGTATTTATTGACAGTAGGTAAATCAGGGTTTTTGGGAATTTTGTCAAACAAGTGCCTGAAAATTGGATGCTCAATATCAAAGGAAGATACCTTTCCATTTAGCACTGTGGCTTCCTGATCAATGGTGAATCCAATGTTTGAAGCAAGTGTCTGTAATCCGCCATAAGGTAAACCGGCCTGTGGGAACACAAATAAATTACCCCCTTTTTCGCAGTATTTTTTCAATTCTCCAGCCATCCCGTTACTGAGGTTCATGCTGCCTTCAATGCAAATTAGGGATGCTTTGCTGAACTCATTAAACTGCACCAAGCCTGAAGGAAACCCTTTATAGATAAATCCTTTCGTGCCATTAAATACTGAATTAATGTATTGTTCCTTCTTGTCAAATATATTGATGACATTATAGTCTGTTTTTAAATTCAATGAAAAGTAAAGTTTATCGTCAAAAGCCATATTGTCGCCGGGCTGTTGAAGCACACATTGGTGTTCCCCTCCCGACTCCAAAACAAAATTAAATACCTGGGTGGCTTTTGAATAAGGTTTAATATCAAAAGTGGCAAAACCTTTGGGCTTGTTGTCTATCAGTAAATCCACGGTAAGGCCCTGGATTTCGTTGTCAGAATAATTATTGACTACAGCAGCAAGGCTGATAGTTTCGCCTACCTGCATGATTGGAGAATTAAGGTAACATGTATCTATACTAATGTTACTGGCATTTTGGCCGGGTATTTTAATCCATGTTTTTTGGATTGCTGTATCAATATTTGCGGAGATTAATGGGGGGTTGTTTTTTTGGAAATCCGAAATGATAAAAGCGTTTTTGCTTTCTGGTGATTTATTTAAAAGCCTTTCCTGTAAAAGTATAAGTTGTGACAGAGGTTTGCTACCTGAACTGATCTTAATCTTATCAATATTTTCGAGTGCGGTTTGCTTAGTGCTGTTATGCAGCATTGTCGCATTCATGTCGGCCGTTATAATCTGGAATTCATCATTGTTTTTTGCACTATTGATAATAGCCCTTGCTCTGTTCTTTGCCGCCTCAAATAATGGCCCTTCAGTGCCGTTGTTATTCATGCTATAACTATTGTCAAAGATAATGCTGATGATCTGTTTAGATTTTGAAAGCGGTTGGTTTTTATTTAATTTTATGGGTTGTGCGAATGCAAAAATCAGGAAGCTTAATGCCAATAATCGACTGGCTAGGATCAGGTATTTCTTTAATTGATTGCCACTTTTGGTTTGTTGGTTGATTTGTTTAAGGAAGCGGACATTAGTAAAAACAATTTTCTTATACCTCCTGAAATTAAATAGATGGACAATGATGGGGATTAAAAGAGCCAACAGCGCCCAAAGAAATAATGGATAAAGCCAAGTCATATACCTTATTGGCAAACTTACTGAATTTTTTGGGTTTAAAAAAATGGAAATTAAGGCTACATTTCAGCTTAAAATGAATTTAGAAACAGAGTGCCGGCATCAATTCTGTGCCTTCACCAGTTTTTTGTAAACAAGCTCACCATGATGGTTGCTGATAGCCAAGAAATAGATACCAAGGTTTATCCCTTGCTCAACTTTAATCATGAAATCTAAATCTGAAGGTTGGCTAATGGTCATCTCAATTTCTCTGCCGGTTACGTCAAATAACTGTATGGCTTTTATACCTTGAGAAGCGGAAGTTGAAACGGTAATTTCATCCAAGAAAGGATTAGGATAGATTTGCAGCGAGGCTTCAAAAAATTGCTTTTCTATGCTGCTGATATTGCAATTATTAGAGGTGTCAATCAAGGGGGCAAAATATTGCGCCATGTGCAAGGATCGCAGCCAGTAATTGTCTATGGAATGCCCGGCCAGGGCAGGATTTAAACCTTGTGCAGTGCAATCTGCGTTATTGGTTGTGCTGTCCAACCAATATGATGGCGCTGTTTTACCAAGGGCTTTTAATCCTTCAATCTGAAATCTTACACCGCTTGAGCCATGGATCCAAGGCCTATTAATAATTGATGCACATCCAAAGCCTGTAAAACAATCCGAAAATCCTTTGAGTACTTTGTTGGTTCTATATGGAACAATAAGGTCGTTAGGTTGATGGTACATGTAAATAGCTGGTGGTTTTAAGTAAGTATTATAATCGAGCCAACCTGGGAATATACCACCGAAAAAATTGCCAACGCCTTTGATCAAATATTTTCCAGCACTGTCGTTTAATGTGCCATTGATTGACCCTAGGTCTGGCCTTGTGAGCCGCATAGAGGAAATGCTAGTATCCCATCCAAATTGTTTTACACAAGTATTAT
>JBBQIF010000400.1:0-2967 GCA_038324665.1 Bacteroidia bacterium | reverse complement strand
CATCAAACATTTCAAGGAACGACATATCCGGTGATACGTGATCCACATTATAATCCTTTAATTCGCCTTTGGCTTGTGTGTTTTTCTGGCGCCAAACTTTTAAGTTTATCTTCATTTTTTAGGGGTTAGTGGTTAGTAATTAGTGGTTAGTAATTAGTGTTTAGTGGGTGTTTTCGCGGCTAATTTGGATATAAGGGAAGACAACATTTTGCTTTCTTCTGTAATCATTCTATTGATAGTTTCAAGTTCTGTATTGGTAATAAAATTAAGCTTTTCTCCCAAATACAATCCAGATTCAAGTTCATACAGAGAACCGGTAGCTATATTTAAGAATTGGATAAAATATCCTGTTGATTTCCGGCCAAATCCTTCCGCAATATTCAATGAGACTGAATTAGAAGCCCTCCTGATTTGATTGGTTAAGCCATAAATTTCAGTTGCAGGAAAACCTGCAGTAATTTTATAGACTTCCACCGAAATATCGATAGCCTTTTGCCGGACCAGCAAGTCTTTATATGAATTCACTTTTACTTTCTCCATCTGTGTTTTATGTTTTTTGTAGTTTTTCGTTATTCGTTATTTAGGTATTAGCTATTTCGTTATTTGGTTATTCGTTATTTTGTTAATAGTCATTAGGTAACCATAGTGCAACAGCTAAAAACCCTCCTCACTTCCTTAGCTCCTAATCCCTTCTGTCTTTGTTCCCCTCCCTAACCACTCATTCCTAACCACTAATCACTATTTGTAGCTCCTAGCTGCTATTTTAATATTCTCAAATTTCAATTCTTCTTTATGCAATTGCCACTCATCGCCCTTGCTTTCCCAGGCAGCGACATAAGCAAAATTAACGTCATCTCTTAAGGCTTCTCCTTCTGTAGTTTGATACTCTTCACGGAAGTGACCGCCACAGCTTTCATTTCTTTCAAGTGCATCTTTGCACATCAATTCTCCCAATTCAAGAAAATCTGCCACACGACCCGCCTTTTCAAGCTCTTGGTTAAACTCCTTTGACTCACCGGTAACCCTTACATTGGCCCAGAACTCTGCTTTCAATTGTTTAATTTCTGTAATCGCAGCTTTCAACCCTTCAGCATTCCTGGCCATGCCGCACTTATCCCACATAATTTTACCCAATTGCTTATGGTAATGGTCAACTGATTTTGTGCCCTTAATATTCAATAACTTTTCGATCCTTCCTTTCACATCATTTTCTGTTTCCACAAAAGCCGAATGATCCGTAGGTATCGCTTTGGTACTTATTTCTTCCGCAAGGTACTCTCCGATAGTATAGGGAAGAACAAAATAGCCATCGGCCAATCCTTGCATCAAAGCAGAAGCACCTAACCTATTGGCCCCGTGGTCGCTAAAGTTAGCCTCGCCCAAGGAATACAATCCCGGCACATTGGTCATTAAATGATAATCTACCCATAAGCCCCCCATTGTATAATGCACGGCAGGATAGATTTGCATAGGCTCTTCATAAGGATCTGTACCGGTTATTTGCTTGTACATATCAAACAGGTTGCCGTATTTTTCTTTTATCACTTCTGCCCCGAACTCCTTTAACTGAGCGGCGGTAGGGTTCTCAATACTTTTTTTGGTTGCTTCGGTACGACCGTATTTCTCAGTCATGTTATAGAAGAAATCCAAATAAACAGCCTCACCTGTTGAATTGACACCGAAACCTGCATCACATCTTTCTTTTGCTGCACGACTAGCCACATCCCTTGGCACTAAATTACCAAATGCAGGATATCTTCTTTCCAAGTAATAATCCCTGTCTTCTTCTTTTATCTGTGATGCTTTTAATGCGCCCTTCCTCAAGGCTTCTGCATCTTCTTTTTTCAATGGCACCCATATTCTGCCATCATTCCGCAATGATTCAGACATCAAGGTCAATTTCGACTGATGATCGCCGGAGCGAGGAATACAAGTAGGATGTATTTGCGTGTAACAAGGATTCGCCATAAAAGCACCCCTTTTGTGTGCCTTCCATGCTGCAGTGACATTACAACCCATTGCATTGGTTGATAGGTAAAACACATTGCCATATCCACCTGTGCAAAGCAATACTGCATGACCAAAATGTCTTTCCAGTTCACCTGTTACAAGATCTCTTGCTATAATGCCTCTTGCCTTACCATCTATTACTACCACATCCAGCATTTCATGGCGGGAATACATTTTTACTTGTCCCATTCCAATCTGTCTCTCAAGGGCACTATAGGCACCTAATAACAACTGTTGACCTGTCTGACCAGCGGCGTAAAAAGTTCTTTGTACCTGAGTACCACCAAATGAACGGTTGCTTAGCAGCCCTCCATATTCTCTGGCAAATGGCACACCCTGCGCTACACATTGGTCGATAATGCTTGAGCTTACTTCGGCTAAACGATGCACATTGCCTTCTCTTGACCTGTAATCGCCTCCTTTAATTGTATCGTAGAACAACCGATAGACACTATCTCCATCGTTCTGATAATTTTTTGCGGCATTTATACCTCCTTGAGCTGCAATACTATGCGCCCTTCTCGGTGAATCCTGGAAACAGAAACACTTAACTTTGTAACCCATCTCGGCTAAAGATGCAGCAGCAGCAGAGCCGGCAAGCCCAGACCCTACGACAATAATTTCTAGGTTTCTTTTATTTGAAGGATTAACTAAATGAACGGTTGATTTATATTTCGTCCATTTTTCATTTAGGTTTCCTTCAGGAATTTTGGAATCAAGTTTATTTGACATTGATTGAATAGTTTTTTAAGATTAATTATAGAATAAGAAATAAAGTGGCATAATGGCAAATAATATTGGTACAATGACGCCGAATACACAGATTCCAATGTACTTTATTAAACCGTTATATTTTTTGTGGTTGATACCAACTGTCTGGAATGCACTCTTGAAACCATGTACTAGGTGAAATGAAAGAGCAGCCATGGCAATAACATAAATCAATACCACCCACCA
>JBBQIF010000399.1:0-2981 GCA_038324665.1 Bacteroidia bacterium | reverse complement strand
AGACGCTAAATATTTTTATCATTATCCGAATCCAATCCTGTATAATGTAAAAAGCGGAAAAATAATAGATCCATATAAGCAGAGAAAAAAAATTGACAGCCTTAACACGATAAACAAAAATCAGGTGGTATCTAATTTAAGTTTAAACTTTGGAAATGACCAGGTTAATTGGAAAAGCATCATTTTGGCTTCAACAAAAATCGGAAAATATATTTATTTAGTTGTGTCGAATAAAAACCATTTAAAGATTGATCTGGTAAGGTATGATTCAGTTTTAGATATAACCAAAATTTTAACAATAGATATCGCGTTGGAAGATAATTATTTTATTTTTAAAGAATCAGAGTTATTTGTTTTAAACAATGAAGAGACAAAAACCATAGAAAAAATAGACTTATTGAACCTTAATTTTGATTAATTTATTGAATCATCACATCTCCCCCTTAATCATTTTCTGCGCCATCAACTTACCTTCCCTTACTGCATAATTGGTACCCCTGTCCTCAGGATAGATTTGCGCCATGGTATTAATCAATACATTAGGCAATGGTGTATGAAAACCAGGGATTATTTTGCTGTAATGTAAGGTTACCAATGGCTGAGAATAGGCTTCTTTCCATACATCGTTGAGATTTAAAAAATTCTAAATAAATTTGTAGTATATTTGCTAGTGTTAAGTTAATCGTTATTTGGTTATCAGTTATTAGGGAGAACCTTTTCACGAACGACAGCCTTCACTTAAAAACTAACATGACAATCGTACTATCAAATGGGCACATTAACTAGAGAAAAAGTTACTCCGGGAGTCGTGATTCCGTCTCAATATGTTCGGATAAGGAAGGGAAAAGGTATAGATTCCAGATTTACGCTTTTCTCTTTTGTCGATAATGATACCAAGCAACATATTGTTTTTTGCCCTGCTTTTAACCTTAGTGGTTATGGAAATACTTCAAAAAGAGCAAATCAAATGTTTGATTTTAACCTAGACCAATTTTATACAAATTTATATAAATTATCCCCTCAAAAAATGAATGGTGAATTGGTTAAATTAGGATGGAAGCAAGATAAATTCAAAAATAAAAATTACTCTTCTACATTTGTTGGAATTGATGGTGAATTACATAACTTCAATATAGAAGAAGGTACTTTAAAATTTCAAACCTTAACGGTTGCAGCCGAGTAGCTCCAAATTATGGGAGAAAACTACAGACCCATAGCAACAAAATGCTTTGAAAAATTTCTTGCAAGTTTAGGATATACATATAAAAGAACCAAGGGCAGTCATGATCAATGGACGAAGCCAGGCAAAAGAACAATACCAGTATGGGGTGATGAAAAGGAATTACCTGCATTTCACTTAAAAGGAGATTGTACCTCAATAGGTGTTACATTAGCTTTTCTTTATGATTGGGCTAAAACTAATTGCTAGAAGGCCTACATCATAAACTTGAAAGTATTAATGAAGTAAAGGACTAATTACATCTCCCTCTTAATCAACTTCTGCGCCATCAGTTTACCTTCTCTTACCGCATAATTCGTACCCCTATCCTCAGGATAGATCTGAGCCATGGTATTAATCAATACATTAGGCAATGGCGTATGAAAACCAGGGATTATTTTGCTGTAATGCAAGGTTACCAATGGCTGAGAATAGGCTTCTTTCCAAACATGGTAATCCAACACCCATGATTCATTGAAGGCAGGGAACATTTTCTTGATGAATGGCATGGCATACTCAAAAAATTCCTTTTCGGTCATGTTGTACAAAGCCTCATCTGTAGGCAAGTATTTAGAAAGATAGACAATATGCCTTCCTTTGTATGTTTCTTTTGATTCAAAATTGGTATGCTCAATTACTCCAACAAATGGGAAGCCCGGATCATTAACATTCAGCCAGTATATTTCACTTAGGCTTTGGTTCAACTCCAGCGTTAAACAGACATTACCGATGTATTGTATTTTATCTATCTTTTGTATAAAAGCCTCTTCCACATTACCAGCTAAAAGATTCTTTATCAAAGGCAAAGGAATGGTCAAAACTGTTTTATCGGCCTTGAAAACTTCACCGTTGTCCGTTTTTACTTCGTCGTTATTAACGCTAACTACGGCCTTGTTCAAATGCACTTTGCCACCCAATTTGTGTATTTCACTCATCAAGGATTCTGCCAATGAAGCAAAACCACCCCGGTAATACGCTAAGTTCTCTGCACCCTTCTCTCCCCTGCTGCCGCCCCGTAACTTCAGTTTATTCCAAAACCATACGGCAGAAACATCCTCGGCATAACGTCCAAATTTACCTTTCAGTAAAGGCTCCCAAACGACCGTATAACCTTGCTTTCCACAGATTTTGGTCAGCCAGTCTTTAGCCGTAATGCTCTCCAGTTTCTTCCAGTCTTTAACAGTTCTTACCGCCAATACCACAAAGCCTAAACGGATCCTATTAATGAGATTGAGCGGTTTAAACTTCAAGAGATCTAAGGGAGAACTGAGTTTAAAGAAATTATTGGCGTAATACATTCCTGTTCTTGTGGGACGAATAATGATATGGTCTTCACATTGCAATTCCTTTATGAGATCCATGATATGCACATCGTTGGTAAACCAGTGGTGGTAGAACTTTTCTAGGTTTTCGCCTTCTACTTTAAATGAACCTGCCAGTCCGCCAACATCGGCATCTTTTTCAAATACTTCTACCTGCCACCCTGCTTTACAAAGATAATAAGCCATTGTTAAGCCTGTAAATCCGCCACCCACTATGTTAATTGTATTTTTTTTCATTAGTCTTTATTAAATCCTGTTTTATCTTTTATAATATATAATGGCCTTCTTTTTATCTCGCCGTATATTCTGCCTACATACTCGCCTATGATACCTAATACAAGGAGTATGATACCACCTATTAATAAGATAGAAATCATCAATAGTGTCCAACCTTCCACATAATGCTTTACGAATATGCGCATAATCAGGGCATATATAAT
>JBBQIF010000398.1:0-2994 GCA_038324665.1 Bacteroidia bacterium | reverse complement strand
ATTACATTGGTAAGAGAATTAAATTTAAGATCAGATCTTTGAGACTTTGGGTATTGGATTACAAGATCCGTTTGTCCCGCTAAGCAGGATGGACATTTTATAAGTTGATCTCCTTGTATCCTGAACAGGCGTATTAATTCTACCTGAAATCCTCCACCACGTGTCACATGGGCAAATACTAAATAGTACTTTAATTTATTAATCCCGACCTCATGGATTTGATATACCTTACTGTCAGTGCAGCCAAAACCGGTGGTGTCTGTCAGGTCTTCCCATGTAACTACTTTGCCATTGGCTGACCTGAACTGGGCAATACAATTAAAAGAATGATATGCTCCTTCATCAGGCTCTTCCCAGCTATAAAATTTAATTTTTCTGTCCGGTGAAGTTTTAATAGTTATTAATTTGGAAAGTTTGGGAAATGATCTTTCAAAGGTCACAGGATTTTTTAAAGACTTGAGCATTTGTGCCTTGAATACAGCAGAGCTTGGATCGTCAAAGCGCTCTTCGTGAATGGCTTTCCACATCTTGTGGTAAATGCTGCTCAGGGAACTGTCAATCTTATGTATGTCCTGACCCTGAGCCTTGCAATTAAAGCTCAGAAAAAATAAAAGACATATCGTATAAATTCTGCTAATGCGCATTCTTACAAACATAAGCAAAAAAAGGCAAACCCATCGGCCAGCCTTTTATAAACGAATATACTGTTATTTTATTTTACCTGTGCCTGGGTATCGCCATTGTAAGCAGCCTCTAAAGTCGCAATATCTATCTTTTTCATTTGCAACATAGCGTGCATTACTCTTTTTGACTTTTCAGGGTCGGGGTCACTCATCAGTTTTCCCATTCTGCTGGGGATAATTTGCCATGAAAGGCCGTATTTATCCTTGCACCAGCCGCATTGTTCTGATTCCTTAATTGCGGAAAGTTTGTTCCAAATGCCGTCTAATTCCTCCTGAGTTTCACAATTTACCACGAAGGATACAGCTTCTGTAAACTTGAAAATCGGCCCGCCGTTAAGCGCAAGGAAAGATTGACCTTCTATCTCAAATGCAACAGTCATTGCTGTGCCAACAGGCATGCCTGCTGCGGCTGCACCTTCAGTATTGTAACGTGCGATTTTCCCCATTTTAGAATCCTTGAAAATAGAGACATATAATTGTGCGGCTTCCTCTGCTTGTTGGTCGAACCAAAGGAAGGGAGTGATTTTTGATTTGTTCATAAGGTTGTTTTTTTAAATAATTTGAGTAGGTAATTTGGTTTTTAAAAGTATCAATTCAGTTTCGCGGCGAATAACTGTGAGATTAAAAGTTATCTATTTTTACTTTTTGTGGCTTTCAATAATCTTTTAGTACTTTCTTTTTCTAAGTTTTCCTTCATCCGGGCACTTACAATTTTCTTGATAAGAGTTGCCGGAAAAGGTTTGTCGAATGGCAACTGTATGGCGCCTTTTGAAACTATGAATCCTTTAAGCTCATCGCTAAATGTAACAACTGTCGTTGAAGCCATGGATAAAATCCATAGTGTGCCTTCCACGCTGCGAAGCCAACCAGCATCCCATGAAATCTAAATGCAGGCATACCATAACTTATTGTTTCGATAGCTTCAGGAGCAGCTGATTTAATAATTTGCCTTAGTTTTTCAAGTGCAGCCTTATCTTTTTCATTCAGATTCTCCAGGTATTCATCTATGTCTTTAGCTTTGGTCATAATGACTTTGATTTTTTAGTATTACAAATATAACTTTCAAAAATAAGATTTAAATGGAACAATTTCTATATGCTTTACAGGTATTTGTCAGTTGATATGTAAATTGTAGTATTGTCCAATAACCTAACTTTCCTTTTGACTTGAAATGCAAATAACCGTGCTCCTATTTATTAGCCTTGATTGTTAATCTTATTTTGTTTTATACTCAAACCAGATATCTTGAAAACTAACGGTTTTCCATTGACCCTGTACAAAGCATGATTGAATAGGACTAACTGCTCGCATGATGTGTTTTCTTCGCACTTAGTATAACTGTAGTGCAATAATCTCATAGCCTGTACCTAAATCGTTCGGTAATCGAAGGGAGTAACCTATCTGCAATCAGTATAATTGATGATTTAAGTAAACCGTGTTGCTCCAAGTAAAATTGGTACTGGTGTTAATTATTTTATCTATGTAATAAAATTATTAGTGTTTGCGAATTGCAATTACAATTATTAGAAATCCCTAGGAAAACGGTTCGGCCAAGACCTATAATAATGGTGATCAACGTTAATAGAATCGATGGGAAGAAGACAAGGTATGTCTCTTTTCCAACTACCAAGCATGACAGGATCTAATCTACTTTCAATTGTGTCATTCCAAGAAGTATTTTCATAGGCATAAGGACAAGGGGGGATAATATCAGGGTCTGACTTTGTATAAAATGAAAGGAATCCCAAAACGGGTATAGCTATCCAGAAAGCGGTTTTGATGATTTTATGCATAAAATAATTGTATAAGTAAGGGCTTATTTTTGATTGATCTTGTGGAGGGGGATTTTCTTAGTGTTTAGATAATAATAACCCTGTATACATTCTTCACTATCATCAGAATATTGATTGCAACAATCATCGTAAGGGCCTTTCCAGCTCCCTAACCTGAAAGTATCCTGTTGTTCTGTTTGCCCTAAATTATCTTTCACAGGTGTATATGTTTTTACACCACATGACTGGAATGAAATAAAACCCAACACTGGTATAGCAACCCAGAATAGTATTTTTATTATTTTTTTACGAGCCATGGTAAAATTAAAATCTTAATCAAATTTATAACTTATACACTTAAAAAGCAAATGGGTTCAAAATTGCCAGCTTTCCCCTTGTCAATTGCCAAGATAAATTATCGAATTATATTATAGTCTATTAACTCCCATGAGTAATTGCAATTTATTATAGTTTTTTTTACTAAACCAACGTCTTTTGCCCAATAATAAGTTGTTCCAATAACAGGATGCTGACAATTG
>JBBQIF010000397.1:0-3009 GCA_038324665.1 Bacteroidia bacterium | reverse complement strand
CTGAAAAAAGCGGCTGCTATTACGAACAATAAACTAGGCGTTCTATCCCTTACAAAATGTGATTTAATCTGCTCAGTTTGCGATGAGATATTGGATGGTCAATTAGACGAGCAGTTCCCATTGGTGATTTGGCAAACTGGCAGCGGCACACAAACCAATATGAACGTGAATGAAGTAATTGCCAACAGGGCACATGTGATGCAGGGTGGCAGTTTAACGGATGAAGAAAAAGTATTACATCCCAATGACGATGTCAATAAATCGCAAAGCAGCAATGACACCTTTCCCACTGCTATGACGATTGCTGTTTACAAGCAAGTAGTGGACTATACTATTCCCGGTATTCAGGCATTAAAAACGACTTTAAAACACAAGTCAAGGGACTTTAAAAACATCATCAAAATAGGCAGGACGCATTGCATGGATGCAACACCTTTAACACTGGGTCAGGAATTTTCCGGATATACGCAGCAATTGCGCAACGGGCTAGATTGCATTAATAGGAGTTTGGTGCCTTCAAGCGAATTGGCGTTGGGTGGCACAGCAGTTGGCACAGGAATCAACACCCCAAAAGGTTATTCTGAATTGGTTGCTAAAACCATTGCTGACTTATCCGGTTTGCCTTTTGTAACAGCACCTAATAAATTCGAGGCTTTAGCAGCACACGATGCCATGGTAGAGATACATGGGGCTTTGAAAAGATTAGCTGTAAGTTTAATGAAAATTGGAAATGATATCCGCTTGCTCAGCAGCGGCCCAAGGAGTGGTATTGGCGAAATTATGATACCAGACAATGAACCGGGAAGCAGCATTATGCCCGGTAAGGTGAATCCTACTCAATGTGAAGCATTAACAATGGTATGCGCGCAAGTTATGGGCAATGATGTGGCTGTGACCATTGGAGGTGCTAGCGGTCAATTTGAACTGAATGTTTTTAAACCATTAATAGCTACCAATGTCTTGCAATCAGCAAGGTTATTAGGCGAAGCAGCCTTGAGTTTTGATACCAATTGCGCTTTGGGTATTGAACCGAATTTACCAGAGATAAAGCATAAACTCGAAAATTCGCTGATGCTTGTTACCGCCCTCAATACGCATATTGGCTACGAAAATGCGGCTAAAATAGCCAAGAAAGCACATAAGGAAAACACCAGTTTACGCCAAGCTGCAGTTGACCTAGGATTGTTAACCAACGAACAATTCGATGAATGGGTAAAGCCTGAGAATATGATTGGGGACCCCAATGAGGGAATAGCTTAATTAGAGAGAATGCCTATAAAGCCTGCTGACTGCGTGGTGTCATAAGTATAGGTGCTATTAATCGCATCTATACTCTTCAGCGCAATACTGATAGCTAACTAGATCAGTTTTTACTTGACTTCGCAATAACTTTAACTATTAGCTTTGTTATCAATAATAAACGGGAACTACCTCGTACTCTGTAATACCTTTCTCAACTCAAATCTTTCTTCGGCAAAGGCTATTAACTTTGAAATCAAATCAGTGTAAGAAACACCTGCAGCTTCCCATAATTTGGGGTACATGCTGATATTGGTAAAACCTGGTAAGGTATTCACTTCGTTAAGATAAAATTCTGTATCGCTGACATAAAAGAAATCCACCCTACTTAAGCCTTCCAATTGTAGGCAACGGTATGCTTTTAATGCTGTTTGTGTAATATTATTAATGGTTTCTTCACTTAGATTTTCAGCGGGAATTATCACCCTTGTTTCATTGTTGACATATTTATTTTCATACGAATAGAACCCACTGTTCACTATTATTTCCCCTACACCTGTTACATAAGTTTTATGGTTTCCCATTACAGCCGTTTCCACTTCCCTTCCCTTAATACCTTTTTCTACTAAGAGTTTATTGGCGAACTTAAAGGCATTGGCCACAGATTTTATTAGCCCTTCTCTGTTATCTGCCTTTTCTACACCAACGGCACTGCCCATATCAGCAGGTTTTACAAACATGGGATAACCAAGTGTTTCAACTTCATCATAGTTTATTTCATCGCCTTTGAAAAAAGTAAACCAAGGGGTTACCCTAATACCATTTTGCTGCAAAATCAGTTTAGTCACATCTTTATCCATGCCAATGGCACTGCCCAACACACCTGGACCAACATAAGGCTTATTGAGATATTCCAGAACTCCTTGCAGGGTGCCATCTTCGCCAAATACACCATGTGTAATAGGAAAAAATAAATCAACACTGAGTATCTTGTCAAAATGCTTTGCGTGTCTAATTGGGTTGTCGTTAAATGGCAATAAAGCCAAAGGAATATGTGCAGTATTTGCCCCAATTTCCATAGATTCCTCGAACAATGCTTTTTCCGGCAAATGAAACCACTCCCCTTGCCTGGAAATACCTATCACAACTATCAAAAATAATTGGGTATCTATTGCGTTGTAAATATTCTTCGCCGATATAATGGCTATATCGTGCTCCGGTGATTTCCCCCCTGTTAGGATGGCAACTGTTTTCATCTACGCAAAAATAAAATTAGAATTGGAGTCAACCTTTTTTTTATATTCACATACCACCAAATTTTTGGCAATGATTCACCAAATATGGACACAGGAAAGCAATAAGGAAATAAAAATGGAGTCTCATTAAAACATGCCGGCAATCAATTCTTCCTTGTTCGTTTTGTTGATATAATCGCTTATTTCAACGTCTTCCAGTTTATTTAATAATTCCGATTGACTGTGTCTACACCCTATTAAAATAGCTTCTAATTCTTCCACATCTTTGAGGTTAAAAAAATCACCGTGAAACTTTATTTTTTCTATGATGCCTTTACTAACGTCCATATAAATTTCAATATTTCCTCCTTCAGATTTAATCATTTTCTGAAAGGCGTATTTTGGGGAATAACCAAAATTCCAATCCCAGGTACTATATTTTGTTTCTGCCAATGAATTAATAGCGGCTATATCCTCTTCGGTATAAGTGTAAAATTTCACATTATCGTATTTTTTGCTGAAAAAATCAATCACT
>JBBQIF010000396.1:0-3016 GCA_038324665.1 Bacteroidia bacterium | reverse complement strand
TTGCAAGTCGAAACCTGCCCTGACAACATAGTTCGTCATGGGTTAATCCTGACAGTCCCACTCGTCAGGATTAGGGATACACTAGTACTATATAGTGAAAAATTGCAAGTCGAAACCTACCCTGACAACATAGTTCGACATGGGTTAATCAGGATTTTAATTGAAACAATTATTAAACGTAATAAAAAGGAGGTTTGTCATTGGCAAACCTCCTTTTTATTTTTTGACTTTTGATTTATTATACTCAAATAAATTCTTTATTTTTGCGTTATTATTGCCATGGACCCATTATTACAAACCTTCCTCGAAATAATTAAATACATTATCCCCTCATTGGTTGTATTTTTAGTTTGTTATGTTATCATTAATAAGGTTATGGAAGACAATATCGCCCGCATGCAACTGGAGTTGCGAAAAACGACGGCAAGTTTACTTACCCCATTAAAACTGCAAGCTTATGAGCGAATGATACTTTTCCTTGAAAGGATTAGTCCCCAAAATTTAATTTCCCAATACAATGATGGTCTAAATTCTGCCAATGGGTTAAAGCATCTAGTTGAAGCCGCCGTTCATCAGGAATTCAGCCACAATTTATCACAACAGATCTATATTAGTAATCAGGCATGGAATATTATCAGGGTAGTAAAGGAAGAAGTCATTCAACTTTTACATACTACTTATGGCAGTATGGGGCCGGAAGCCACAGGAGTCGAATTTTCAAAGGCCATTGTCGACAGGATGATTGTCGATAATAGGATTCCAACACAAAAAGCCATTGATTTCCTCAAGGCAGAAATTAATCTTTATTTTTAAAATGCCCGAAAAGCAGCTTATAACTACTGATAGTGGTATAGAAATTAAACCAGTATATGTAGAAGATGGAATTCATAAGGATGATTTCCCAGGCAAATTCCCATTTACACGTGGAGTAAGGGAGGATATGTACCGAGGAAAATTGTGGACTATGCGCCAATATGCCGGATTTTCTACCGCAGAGGAGTCTAATAAAAGGTACCATTATTTGTTGAAACAAGGTACTATGGGTTTATCTGTAGCATTCGATTTACCTACCCAGATTGGGTATGATAGCTCTCATGAATTTGCGGAAGGCGAAGTAGGTAAAGTGGGTGTTGCCATAGATTCTCTTAAGGATATTGAAACCCTCTTTGATAAAATTAAGTTAGAGGATATTACAACCAGCATGACTATTAATGCCACCGCTTCTACTTTATTATCTATGTATATTGCCCTTGCTAAAAAGCAAAATGCTGATTTACGCAAAATTTCAGGCACCATACAAAATGATATTTTAAAGGAATATGCTGCAAGGGGTACTTATATCTATCCGCCTAAACAAAGTATGCGATTGATTACAGATATCTTCGATTTCTGTAGCAAAGAAGTACCAAAATGGAATACAATTTCAATATCCGGTTACCATATCCGCGAAGCAGGAAGTACAGCAGTCCAAGAATTAGCCTTCACATTAGCCAATGGTAAATCCTATGTTAAGGCAGCTATCGAGAAGGGATTGGACATTAATGTTTTTGCCAAAAGATTATCATTCTTTTTTAATGCGCATAACAACTTGTTTGAAGAAGTGGCCAAATTCCGGGCGGCAAGAAGAATGTGGGCCAACATTACAAAAGAACTTGGGGCAACAGATCCACATGCGCAGATGTTGAGATTCCATACCCAAACAGGAGGCTCTACTTTAACAGCCCAACAACCCGAGAATAATATTATCAGAGTAACAATCCAGGCCATGTCTGCCGTGCTCGGAGGAACACAAAGTTTACATACCAATGGCTTCGACGAAGCTTTAAGCCTACCAACGGAAAGCGCAGCAAGAACAGCCCTTCGCACACAGCAAATACTGGGTTTTGAGAGCGGTATTGCCCAAACTGTTGATCCGCTTGGTGGGAGTTATTTTGTTGAATCGCTGACAGATGAAATTGAGAAAGCAGCCTATTTATACATTGATGCAATCGATGCAATGGGAGGCAGTGTGGTGGCAATTGAGCAGGGATATATGCAAAATGAAATTGCAAAAAGTGCCTATCAATACCAGAAAGAAATTGAAAATAGTCAAAAGATTATTGTTGGGGTCAATCAATTTATTGCTTCTGATTTGAATCAAAAACCGGTTTTTAGAATTGATGATAGTATCAGGAAAATTCAGATGGATAAGTTATCCGCATTAAAAAATGAACGGGATAATAATGAAGTAGAAATTAATTTAAAGCAATTGCAAGAAGCTGCAACCGAATCAAAAAATGTAATGCCTTACATTATTAAAAGTGTTGAAAGCTATGCTACACTTGGGGAAATAGCTGATACCTTCCGCCAGGTTTTTGGTGAATATAAAGGATGATAAATTTTTTTTATTCATTATTTGTATTATCTTTGGGTAATATTATTGGTAAAGGAAAGTTCATTTTTAATTAATTAAAAAGTTTTTAAAGTTTAAAATTTGCAATCAAGTATTAGTATTTTTATACTAACAGTTACTTAATCGTAAATTAACAAAAAAAAGAAAGGTTTTATGTAAAAAAAAAACTGCATTTTTAAAATAAAAAAATTTTTTTAACAACTATTTTTGAACTTAATTTCAGAATTGAATTTAATACTATACAGTTATTTATAAATCCTTTAAAATCAGTAATATACAAATGAGCATGAGTGGACAACAACTAAACGCAGAAACAGTTTGGGCTAATTGCCTGAAAATTATTAAAGATAATCTAAATCCACAAAGCTTTAAAACTTGGTTCGATCCTATCAAATCTATTAAATTAGAAAATAAAATCCTGACGATACAGGTACCTAGCCAATTTTTTTATGAATGGCTTGAAGAACATTATGTCACCCTTCTTCAAAAAACACTTAAACAGGTATTAGGAGTGGGTGCAAAATTGGAATATAATATCATTGTAGAAAACAGTACACCTTCATCAGGACCCTACACAATTAATGTGCCTACTGGCAATGGTAGGAAACCAGTGACAAATGAAGT
>JBBQIF010000395.1:0-3017 GCA_038324665.1 Bacteroidia bacterium | reverse complement strand
GTGACCGAAAGGTTGTGCAAGTTCGAATCTTGTCGTGGGCACTTTTTCTACTTATCTTAGATAGGTTTTCGAAGACCGCGAAGCAGTACCGCAGGTAAAACACTTCGTAAGATAAGTTATACCAACTGAAAGTCAGCGAAGCTAAACCGTTAGTTTTTCGATTTTTTGAAAAACTATCTGGTTTAGGTACTAACCTTTGCAGCTGCGCTTCAAAGCACTAAGAGAGGCCGCAGATTCACAGATTTAATTACCCAGTTATATAATTACGAAGTTTCATAGTATGTGGCTTATATTCTCATCAACATGTTTTGATTAATGCCTATGCTGCTCTTTTAACAACGACGCTCCTACTTCATTGATGCAATTGCCAACAGGATTGAATTTGTAATCGAACACGCCTTTGATTTTCTCATTACTATAACGGTGGATATGCAAAGAGGTATTAATTGTCTCCGGCGTTATGGTAGAATTAGGACGAATAAATTGTATAATTTTTACAATAAAGATTAATAGCCTTTTGTAGGAATTTTTTAACTCAATATTAGGCTTTGGTCTATGAAGGGCAGCTGCCATCTCATCTAATATGGAACGGTAAGTCTTATTTTCGCTTATAACCAAGAACCTTTGAGCAGAAATACCGCTATCGGCAAGTAATAGCATAATTTTTGCAACATCTCTAGCATCTACAAAACCATTGATCCCATTGGTATAAAACCTGAGTCCGTTTTCAATATTATTAAAGATTCTACAAGAGCCTTTCTCCCATTCGCCATAACCCAATATAATGCAAGGATTGACAATAACAGCATTTAATCCTTCCTCAATTCCACGCCAAACTTCCAGCTCGCCCAAATGCTTACTTATAGAATAGTTTGTATTGTTATCATTAGGCTCCCATTCTGTTTCTTCGGTTATGAGTTTATCGTTTTCTGTCCTGCCAAGTGCCGAGGTACTACTTACATGCACTAATTTCTTCACATTATTTTTTAGGCAGGCATTTACAACATTCATTGTGCCGGTAATATTCACCGCCATCATTTCATCTTTAAATCTGGAGCTGAAATCAACTTTTGCCGCACAATGAAAAACAACTGATGCATTTTCAAGCACCTCATCCAATACCACAATATCCAATATATCCGCTTCTTTCCATGTGAAATTTTTTAATAACTCTTCCCCATGTAATTCAGATTCATGCTTTATAATCTTATCAAATTCAGCGGTGCTGCTTTCCTTTCTTTTCAAACCAATAACAGGATGCCCCTCCTTAAGCAAGGCAGCCACTACATAACTACCCAAAAAACCATTTGCACCTGTTACTAGCATTATGTTGAAATTTAAGTGGTGCAAAATTCGGATATTTGCACCAATATTGAACCCTATATGTTAAAGGAATTTTTTGAGCCCGTGAATAAGCAATTGCTGAAAGGAATTGACAAGAATGAAGCGGTTATTGGCAATGGAATTGCAATCTATACTTCTAAATTTCCGGATACTTCTAAAGTAGATGTTGCCTTGATCGGGTTGGGCGCAAATGCTGATTATGTAAGAAAATATTTATACCGCTACAGCCATAAACTGAATGGTATAGAGATGGCAGATTTTGGAAATTTAAAACACAAAGGCACTGAAAAAAATATCAATGCAGGTTTGGCAGAATGCTTAATAGCGCTAAAAGAAGAAAATATTATCCCTATTATTATTGGGGAACAACACAATTACGCCCAGGCTTTTGTAAAAGGGATAGATTTTGCCAAAATAGACTATGCCCTTGTGTCGCCTGTTGTTCCCTCTTCTGCAAATGATTTAAGTTTTCTTTTGAATAATGGAAATCGATTATTTCACGCATCATATATAGCTTTTCAGAGCTACTTAAATACCAATAAAACTATGCAGGATGTGGCAGAGGTTTTTTCTGAGTGTTTGCGATTAGGCAGTGTAAGGGCTGATATAACACTGGTAGAACCCTTATTGCGACAAGCCGATATTTTCGAATTTGATCTTTCCGCCATCAAGTATTCAGAGTTCCAGAGTGCTGTTCATCAATTGCCCAACGGCCTGCTGAACCACGAGGCATGTGCCTTATGTCGTTATGCCGGCATTTCCAACAATATCAATTATTACCTTTTGCGCGATTTTAAATTGACGAATAATTCACCAATAGATGCCCAACAAATAGCGCAAATGGTATGGTATATTTTAGATGGTATAGACAATCGTTTCAATGATTTTCCGCGCATGAACCACCGGAACTTTAGTGTCTATAAGTGTCATGCTACGAACGGAATTGATATGGTATTTTTAAACAGCAACTTAACTGGCCGATGGTGGATGCAGATTCCTGACAAGGGAAAGGGCAAAAAAACAGCACCGAAATTTATTGGCTGTACCGAAGCCGATTTTGAAATTGCGAGGGAAGGCGATGTGCCTGAGAAATGGTTCCGGGCAGCGGGATCAGGTTTTTAAAAAGGCCACAGATTATTATAGGAGAGATATGAGCACAGAATACAGGAAGGTTGCCACATAGCAATAGCTATTGTGACTAAAGTACTAAAAATAGAACAAATCACGAATATAATCTATTACAAAAAAACTTAAGTAATTAACCCCTATAGTTGTTATTTTAACAAAAAACATTTTTGAATAAATTCAAAAAACTAATGTGTACTTAGGTGGTGATGGTTCTAAAAAAGCTAAAGTCAATTGAGAATTTACCACCTTAGGCACCTTAGAACACTTAAGAAGAAGACGCCGAAGCGTCTTTGGATTACCCTGATAGTTTTGGTAGTGTTTGCAATGTCTTTAGTTCACCTCAGAGATTGCTTTATTAAGTGTTCTAAAAAGTTCAACAAAGATTTAAACTTAATACTTTAGTTGTTATTTTAACAAAAAACATTTTTGAATAAATTCAAAAAACTAATGTGTACTTAGGTGACTTAGGTGGTGATGGTTCTAAAAAAGCTAAAGTCAATTGAGAATTTACCACCTTAGGCACCTTAGAACACTTAAGAAGACGC
>JBBQIF010000394.1:0-3025 GCA_038324665.1 Bacteroidia bacterium | reverse complement strand
TCAATTGCAATTTCAAATCCCTTAACATGTAAACATTATTACCGGTTAATGGTGCATTATCAATATAGGTCAAATTTTGGGTTGAACCCAATAAAGTAAAAGTACTGTCAATATGTTTTGACCTGAATACATAATAATCGTGAACTGCACTATCCGAAGGCGCCTGCCAGTTTAAACGAAACCTGTGGGAACAGCTATCCTGTGCTACTGTAAAATTATGAGCAGGTTCTACCGGTTGCATTCTAATGGTAGGGTCTCCCATTAAGACAGGATGTGTGTTCCAGTATGAATATCCAACACTCGGATATAAAAGGTCATAAATTGCAGTGTCAAAATTATTCTGACTCATCATGGTACTAAATCCGATATTCTCTCCCATTCCCATGTGATGAAAAAACCAATGAGGCCTGCCTACATTAAAAGTGTTCAGTACATAGCCTTTAGCAGCAAGTGGTGCCCTTAAGAAACTATTGGCAGTATCAAAGTCAACAAAATAACTTCCGAAAAAACCACTGAAAACACTTTTTACATTTTGCGAAGAATTAGCAAAATCTGAAGTATAACCAATGGCTTGGTTCCAGTTATAGGCGCCAAAACCATACCCAAAACTCCATAAATAATCATTTGAATTAAGGTTTGTAAGGTAATCTAACGCCTTTGTGCAGGTATCATTTATTAAGGGAGCCATATTGCGGTAGGCGTTGTTGCCCATATCTTCCGGGTATAACGACATTGCAAAATTGTCATCGAGAAGACAACGCTCCCGTACATTAAATACCTTATGCCTGTAATCATGATTTCTTTTAAGATATTGTCTTAACAATTGCCTTTCTGACAAAGAAAAAGCTGTCATATTCGATAAATCTAGGCGACCCACCTGAAGTGTTATTAAATAAGGTATGTAAGTGTTATCAAATTTCCCGTCGCCAATCGTATTGTGGTTGGCATTTCTGCTTCCTTTCGTATTCACAACAATTGTATCAGTCCATGCGGCATGTGTTAGCACATCTCCATAGTAGCAATCAGCTGGCCACGCTCCTTCATGACTTGCACCTGGTGAATTAACAGAAGTATGCCCATCAGGAGGATATACGCCATTTTCATCAAAATTGCCGGAATAAGGCACTGCCAGGTCACCTATCAATAATACGCTTTTAACATTTGTTGGGTCTGCATTGTAGGTTGAGAGTATAAAAGCCTTAATCTGAACAACAGTTGTAGAAGGCGAAAAATATTTGAGAACTGGCTGCCATCCGTCACCAATGAGGTCGTTTCTTAAAGTTCTAAGAACAGTATCGAGATAAGTTTTATTGGTGCTATCAACGATGACAATCACTTTGCCCCTATCAAAATTTACAGGTACCCTATGGCCAGCCAATATGTAGCCGTATACAGGATAACCGTGAGGGCCATTACTCTTTTCAATTCTATATTCATAGAGGTTCCCTGTTGTTATCGTATCGCTGAAGCTAGAATCTGAAGTTGAAAGGGTTCTATATGCACTTCCCCATGTTATCGCAGTCTTAAGTTTTCTATGTACTTGTTGTGAAGTTGCAGTAGGACTCCTCTTACGCCATTTGAAATCAAGAATAGATTGTGTTGGACTGTAATAACGCGATTTACAAGATACCTCTATTGAGTAGCTTCTGATAGCCTGTGCTTTAGCTTTGTTAAAGGTTAGAGAGAAAGAAAATAGAATTACAAAGCAGTATTGTATTTTAGTTTTAAGTTTTATGCTTCAAAAATAAGAAAATTTCTACTATAAATCATTTATTGATAATCCGTTGCCCTATTTTCTTTAATATATCCTTAAGTGGAGCTGGTTTTAACCCTAGCTTGCGATTGTTTAACGCTATGATATCCAAGTATTTCCAAGTTTTAATAAATTCCTTTAAAGTTTTGAGATAAGCTCCAACATTAGAATCATATATATGTATAGGTTCGGCAGAAATGCCATTAAATTCTATTATTTTTATGTTTTTAAAGTCAATTAAATCAGTAGATTTTTCAATCTTTATATCAAACCTGCCATAGTTTATTCCTTGAATGGATTGCATTAAAAGATTAAAATTACGGTTTAGCTCTTCTGAAATCATATTATTTCTGTAAATAAATTCAGTGCCATTGCAATGGTTGCCAAAGGTATGAATGATGCATTCTTCCCCAATTTCTGGAATAAATTCCATAGGATAAACTGAACGTTGTTTTAATTGTTTAAAAAAAACAATTCCTCGCTTATTTAATTTTATGAGTTCTCCAATATTACTTTTACCATTGCCTTTAACAGTAAAAAATTTCTTTTCTGTTAACGAAATCACCCTGAACTTTTCTTCATCGGGAATATAAGCAACAAATACGCCGTATTCAATTGTGAATGGGATGTATTCTTGGATCAGGTATTTTTCCTTTATCAAGTTCAAAAAGGTTTTTAAAACCTCCTCATTATCTATTTTCACAATCCCCTTCCCTCTCTCCCCTTTATCCGGTTTGGCAATTAAAGGGTAAAATAAATTTTTATCGAGTATGGCCTCATTTATTTTAACAAAACTATTTTCAGGATAGATTATAATAGTTATCGGCCTGTAAAGATTCGGAATTTTACTGTCTATTGTATTTTTTGAATCAAAGAATAACCCGCCATATTTATCTATCCCGGGGTTGACGTTAGTGTAATAAAATAAATGACCGTTTAACAAACCTTTAATAATGATGTATGGTGAAAGCGGCAAATAGAATGCCCACATTGGCCAGTACTCGTAATTTAAGAGTTTTATAAGCCACCTTTTTTTCATGCAATTATTTTAAACTTTTCATCATTACCTGCATCAATATAAATGCATTTTAACTGATTGTTTTCCAGTTCAAATTGGGTTATACTTACCGTAGAAACAAGGTTAGTAAATTGATTTTTAATATTGCCTATCCTTCGGTCATTGTGAAACTTTAATAGTGCTTCAGGGGTTTTGTCACAATTAAAGAAGTCCGATGCAATGGAAGTCTTAGCTACAGAATCATATAATGTGCT
>JBBQIF010000393.1:0-3026 GCA_038324665.1 Bacteroidia bacterium | reverse complement strand
TTAACCTATTACCCTCTCCTTGCTTGGATAATTGTATTTATAACGCAGGATTTTTGTTTCTATTGGTTGCATAGGTCAGAGCATTACTCAAGATTTTTATGGGCGGTACACAGCAATCACCACAGCAGTGAAAAATATAATTTTACCGTGGCCCTTCGCTCTTCAGTCTTGCAACCACTTTACCGATTTATATTTTACATCCCTATCGCTTTTCTAGGTTTCGATGGGTTAACTATTATGTTCATGTATGCCGCTAATCAGTTCTACCAGTTTTTTCTTCATACGGAAACGATTCCAAAATTAGCCGGATGGTATGAAGCAGTGTTTGTAACACCCTCTCATCACAGGGTACATCACGCAAGCGATGTGAAATATCTTGACAAGAATATGGGGCAAGTACTCATCGTATGGGACAAATTGTTTGGCACCTTTCAACAGGAAGAAGAAACTCCTAAATATGGATTGACCACCAATCTTGGCACCTTTCATCCATTTAAAGTGATCTTCAGTGAGTGGGTGAAATTGTTTAAGGATATGGCTAAACCCGGCACTATATTACAAAAATTAAAATATTTTTTTATGCCGCCTGGCTGGAGCCATGACGGCAGTACAAAAACTAGTGCTGAATTGAGGGCCATGGATGGGGGGAGTGATTAGGGACTAGTGATTAGTGACAAAGAAAGTAGTATAAATCTGAGTTTGCAGTTGTGTCAATTTAATCTATTGAATAGCAAAGGCTAAACAAACCAGCAAACCTTGAATTAACAAGGTGCCATCCAACCAGCCATAATGATAATAATTACTCTCCTTTATCTGTTGGTTGTTAATGAAAAGCATCGTAATAATAGTTGAACCCAAGAAGGCAGGTATGAGGAAATACATGCCCGCTATGTAATAGTGATGAAGACATAATGCATAAAAAACAAGCAATAAAATATTAGACAATATAATTGACCTTCTAACCCCTATCAGGATTGGAATGGTCTTTATCCCCGATGTCTTATCAACAGCTACATCCCTGATATCAAAGGGTATTGTTATGGCAAATACAAAAATGAAACGCTCAGTTAACATCATTAAGGTATGTTGCCATTCAATTGTATTTCCATGCTGAATTACCGGTAAAAAAATGGTAGAACCAGACCAAACAAAGGCAATTAAAAAAATCTTGAGCATGGGAATTTCTCTTAACCTGAAGATACTTCTTGCCCGCTTAAAAACGGGTAAGGAATAAAATATAGTAATCATGGCCATGGGAGCAAGTGCAATCAACACTTCTATTTTTGCATAACAAACGGAAATCAGGAACCCCAAGACAGACACTATGACCAACAAATAGAAGCCTTTCAAATTACGATTGACCCATGCGTGTTTTTCATCCTTCAAGGCTTGCTTTCTAATGGTAATAGTAATTAGCCTATGTAGATTATAATCGAAGAGCGTGGCGAAGAAAATAAGGAAGAGATATGGATGCCATTGCGGCTTCATCCCCAATTGTACTTGTGTTTCCAATGTCAATGCTACCGCACAAAGTGAAATAAAAATATTGGTCTGGATAAAGAAATTAAATACGCGCTGCATTACTTTTGTCATGTAAATTTACAATGGGATTAGTTAAAACCGCATTTTTTATAAAAAGGATGAGTAGACTCCCGTTTAATATTTGAGGCTACTTCGAATGAACTACAATCTCTTAGTGATAGCGGAGGTTCTAAATAATCTATCAGGAGTTTACCTATTTCAAAGCCTCTAAAGTTTTCTGTAACCAACATTTCCTGTATTTTATATACAGTTTCCGAATAACACAATAAACTTTGACCATGATACGATAAAAAACCAACTGGCCCATCGTTGTTACAGGCTGCCAAATAGATATTTTTTTCTGACCTGAGGTTCTCAAAAAAACAGGTTTTAAAAATTTCAAGCTTTAATTCTTGATTTTCAAGTTTGCAAACAAAGCTGTATACCCTATCAACATCGACATGAACAGCCTCCCTTACAAAAAATCTGGAACTATTCATTTCATAATAAATAAGGCACCTTATTTTTTCGGAGCGGAACTCATCGTAACGACATAGCGCAATATAGATTGCTCAGTTGTGCTATCGATTGCAATAGACATATTGCCTGCCTTCTTGTTTGCTTTCTTTACCATTTCAGGTACAACAGCGCGCCATTTGTCCTCTGTTTTGCTGGCTGGCGCTTTCAATGCATGACACGTCTGGCAATGTTTTTCATAATTTGCCTTGCCAATGTTAAGCGAAGCAACAGTAGTTCCGGGGAATTTAGCAGCACCTCTGATAGCATCTGCCTCGTTAATACTCTCTGTACTTGCAACAGCTAATTTAGCACCACAAGCATACAAAAAAACGACAATAAAAATAATAGATATAACTTTCATGGTATTAAAATAAGATTCGAAAGTAATTTTAAACTTTTTGATTTCAAAATATAATATTTCACTTATTAATTTCAAATCTTCAATACACAGATTGATAAACTTTTAGTTTTGGAGCAATCCACACGGTATAAAAGTCTATAATTTCGGTTTTACTAATGTGTAAACCATTGTATCCCGGAATATTCCTTTAAAAAAATAAGCATCTTTAAAATATCCTTCCTTTAATAACTGACGCATCGAGCAGGGCCATGGAAATTTTGTTTTTGGGCTCACTGATGACGCTATGCTTTGCAAGTTCATTTGGTTAAACCCGAAAGAAACAGCCTTAACTCCTTCACCCATCACTTCTTTATGCCAGAATAGCGGGTTGAGCATATAACCAAGCTATACTCTGTAATTAGCTTTATGAATTTTATGGTAACTTTCAGTGCCTATTAATTTGGGGTTGTCCTTCAATGTCACCGCCTACGCAATGAGATTATTCTCCAACACACCTTCTTCAATCTTCTGAAAGGTCGCCCTATTCTCTTCTTCAGTTCTTGTAAAGTAGGGTTGATCAAGAATCTTCAAACTATCGATCTCAATCCTCACAAGGAACATATCTTCTTCCTCCATCTGCTTCATC
>JBBQIF010000392.1:0-3035 GCA_038324665.1 Bacteroidia bacterium | reverse complement strand
TAAGTCACCCTTCGATAAACTCAGGGTGACGTTTAATAACCCTAACGATCGGAGGTAACCATAAAGACGCAATGCATTGCGTCTCAACCAAAGAACCAGTAAAGACACGATGCATCAAGTCTCAACAACGAAAAGAATAGTAATGACAACAGTAAATAATAAAACTAAAAAGAGTGGGCTGGGCAGGGGACTTTCAGCCTTGCTTCACAACGCAGAAACAGACATAACTCTGTCATCCGAATACAAGAGTCATGGTAACAGTAGTATTCAATTTGTAGAAATAAGCCAAATTGAAGCCAATCCGTTTCAGCCAAGGACCGATTTTGAACAAAAAGCCCTGAATGAATTGGCAGAATCCATTAAAGTTCATGGATTGATACAACCCATTACAGTGCGTAAAATGGGGTATGATAAATTCCAGATTATCAGCGGTGAGAGAAGAACTCGCGCCTCCATAATAGCAGGTTTGGAAAGGATACCTGCCTATATACGGATAGCTAACGACCAGGAAATGCTAGAAATGGCATTGATAGAGAATATTCAGAGGGAAAATCTAAATCCAATTGAAGTTTCATTGTCTTATAAACGTCTGTTAGATGAATGTAATTTAAAACAAGAGGAATTAGGCGAAAGAGTAGGAAAGGACAGGAGCACCGTAAGCAATTACCTGCGACTTTTAAGGTTACCAGAACCAATTCAACTGGCGCTGAAATCGGCCAAAATTTCCATGGGGCATGCCAAAGCCATTATGGGTGTTGAAGATGCCGAGGACCAGTTAGCTCTTTACAAAAGAATAGAACTAGGAGGATTAAGTGTGAGGGGAACCGAAGAAATTGTAAAGCAGTCCAAGCAAGAAAAGAGTTCAGCTGCTGCGGAACCCGGTAAAACGGCCAATTCGGCCTTTGACCTAGATGATGCACTAAAATATAAAATAGAAAAACTTTCAAAGCGTTTTGGTATCTCCACACAGGTAAAACCTAAGGGGAATAAAGGCGAAATTGTCATACCATTTAAGGACTATGAAGATTTGGAACGCATTTTGAGTAGTTTAGCAGATAATGAATAAGGCGGTTCTCATAGTTATACTTTTTCTTTTTCCATTTTTTGCAATTGCCCAGTCAGGTAAAAAGCCCGACATTACAAAGGATTCTCTCACTTTAACACATAAGAAACATTCGCCCCATTTAGCCACAATTTATAGTGCGATTTTGCCGGGGTTGGGACAGGCTTACAATAAAAAGTTTTGGAAAATTCCAATCATTTATGCAGGTTTAATTGGCGCCGGTTATTTGATTAAATATAACCATGGTGAAATGAAAGAAAGACAAGACGCATTAAAATTATTGTTGGATGGTGATTCTTCAACTATTCCTAAAAGTCCATATAACACTCAGCCTATTGAAATAACTAGGGCCGAAAGGAATCAATTCCGTACCAACCGCGACTACAGCATCATTGGCTTTGCTGGGATATACCTGCTCAATATTGTGGATGCAGCAGTAGATGCTCATTTTTATAACTTTAATATTGATAAACCACTTGCATTGCAGAAAACAAGGCATCTCTATTTTTCATCTTTTAAGGTGCAGAATGTGCCTACGGTTGGCTTGGCTTACAGGTTTTGATAAGCATTACATTCCACAAGCAGAAACAACTCTATTAACAAATAAATAAGATTGAGAGTGAAAAATTACCTAAGACTGTTTAAAGATATTGGAGGTTTGGTTACTCCTCTTTCTATATTTTTCCTTAATTTTACGCATTAATTTAAGATATAGTAAATTAGAGTGGAAAACATAAAAATTAATCGTAAAAATATAATCGTCAACTCTTCGGTTTTATTTGTCATTGCTGCCGTTTTAGAAATGACTATCCATGAATTCGGGCATTTTGTGGCGGCCATTATTGTAGGAGCCAAGGACATTGCTCTATTTCATAATTACGTTACGTATGATATTGATGGTTTAACAAGCAGTAGTATTATTTTTGTAACTGCTGCGGGGCCGAATGTAAGCCTCTTAATTGGCCTTATATTCCATTACATTTGCTATACAAAACCTTCCAGAAACCTTTTCTTTTTATTCTGCCTGTACATGGCGATATTTGGTTATATTGGCTGCTTTGGTTACCTGATGACCGCCCCCTTTTTCGAGTATGGCGACACAGGTTATATTTGCTATGTACTTGATTTCCCTACTTGGCTAACAGTATTTGTTGCGATAATCGGAGCCGTTTTACTATTCTTATTGATGAAAAACCTGACTAAGTATTTTGTTGAATTGGGAACCAAGGAAATAATAGGAAATAAGGAAAGTAGGTATTCCTTTATTATGTCATTGATTTTATTACCACTAATAATTGGAATTGCAGTAACAAGTTTGCTTAATCTGCCTGCACCATCTTTTTTGAGTTTATTGGCCCCAATCTGCAGTCCATTGACTATCTTGTGGACTTTTGGATATGCTTTGCATGATAAATATTCTGATATCCACTTTAACAAAGATATTTTGTCCATTAGTAAAATAGATCTCCGATGGATAGTTATACTGTTACTTGTTATTAATATTAATCGCCTATTGACTAACGGCTTTATAATTTAATCTAACCTACTAATTCGAATATGGTAATCTTTGAAACTATTGTTTTGCTTGACTATCAGTAAAGCTATTTCAGTATATATTCCTTACCTTTGCAAAATATTCGGGCAAAGCTGAAGGCTTTTAATTCTTCTCATTATCCCCAAATTATTTATTCATGCAGTTTCAATCACTTAACCTTATAGATTCTATTCTTCAATCTTTAAAAGAAGAAGGATACACAACGCCAACTCCCATTCAAGCACAAGCAATTCCAATTGTTTTACAAGGCAAAGACCTTTTAGGTTGCGCCCAAACTGGCACTGGGAAAACAGCAGCCTTCGCCATCCCAATTCTTCAGTTGCTTAGCGCAAATAAAACCAACGAAAAGAAAAAGAAAATCCGCAGTCTAATAGTTACTCCTACAAGGGAATTGGCCATACAGATAGATGAAAGTTT
>JBBQIF010000391.1:0-3043 GCA_038324665.1 Bacteroidia bacterium | reverse complement strand
AGAAAGGCAGAACATTTTCTCCGAGAAGGCCTATCCTTACCCTATTGATATGAACTTATTGCCGCATATTGATGTATTTATGGACAACGGATACACCAAGGAGGAGATGAAAATGGTGAATGAGACCAAAAAAATAATGGGAGACAGTTCCATTGCCCTAACAGCCACTGCTGTGCGGGTACCAGTAATGGGAGGCCACAGTGAGAGTCTTAATATTGAATTTGAAAATGAATTTAATCTAGATGATGTTATAAAGCTCCTTGAAAATTCAAAAGGAATTGTATTACAAAATGACCATGAGAATCTGATTTACCCAATGCCGCTTAATGCTCACAATAAGGATGAGGTTTTTGTAGGCAGGTTAAGAAGGGACGAGACACAACCAAAAACACTCAATTGCTGGATTGTAGCCGATAACCTGAGAAAGGGTGCTGCTACTAATGCGGTACAAATAGCGGAATATTTACTTGAGAATAAGCTAGTTTAATTTACTGGATAGGGTTGGAAATTTTACATTCTAATGATAATATTTTTTCGCATACAACTAGTTTTATGTTTTCTCTGTCTTATATTTGAATTTATTATTCAGATTGTTAAGGAAGTTAAGCATATTATTTTTACTCGCAAGTCTTAGATTCATTGATTTAAGTGCACAGCAATGCCTCATTAGTTATTCCGGTGTTCCCTGTGTGGGCAACCCAATAGATTTTAAATCAAGCACGCCAGGGGCTACTAACCACCAATGGGATTTCAATTCCGAAGGGCAAAACAATACTACCGCTACCCCGCAATTTGTTTTCACTGTTCCGGGATCAAAAATAATAAAATATACTTGCAAACTTCCTGATGGTACAACGTGCTCAAATACCTTGAATGTTGTTATTAAAGAAAGACCACACATTAAAATTCACCTCCTGAATGATTCCATACAATGTTTTGAGGGCAACTCATTTTGTTTTGTTGATTCCAGCCTTTCAGGAGATAATACCAATTGCATTCGTTCCATCAAATATTTATTTAGTGATGCGGAACTTATCACGTATTACGGCACTAACACCAAGCCAGTTCAAACGCCATTGCATTTTTGCAAAACTTACCCTGACCCTCAGGGAGGCGATTATTATTTAGATATAGAAATTGAGGATTGTAATGGTTGTATTACCAAATACAGGTATCCATTTAAAATGAAGGTCCAGTTCTCTCCCGCCATCTTTGCAAATGTTACTTTTTCAAATACCTTTTGTCAGAGTTCTATAACGGCCAATTTTAAAAATAAATCTCAAATAAAACTACAGGATGTCAAGAAATTCAAATGGGTTTTTGGAGATGGAACTGAGGATTCCACGCATTGGGACAGTATCGCCCATAAATATACTCTTAACGGCAAATTTACAGCGGCTTTTAATCCCAAATTAGTAATCTATACCAGTATCGGCTGCGCAAAGGTATTCGAAATGAATGCGATCTACCTTTTTGATCTAAAGCCATACATCATAGGGGACAAGGATTCCATTTGTTCAGGTGAAACTATCAACTGGAAATTCGGGAGCGATAGCCTGAGAAGCATTCTTCCGCCTGGAGCCATTAACTGGTACACGAACCCAGGTTTGCAGAAGGGCTATGAAATTTCCCAGGCCATTGGCGGACTTGGCCCTAAAATAATCCGTTGCAACATTCAACATCCTTGCGGTCCCTTCGACTTATTCGATACCATTGTGGTAATCGGCCCTGTGGCAGCAATTGAAGAACCTTTCATTGCAGATCATGAACGTTATCAATGCAAAATAAAGGATAGTATTCATGTGGCGGACATGAGCAAATTTTATCATAATGACAATAATTATATAGACGATGATAGCCTGTTTTCAAGGAAGGCAGGACAACTTTCGCATGTATTTAAAAAGATATTGTTCGACTATACTTCAGTGAATGCCAAAAACCAGAACCGTGCCGGCACTAATGTCGTTCGGCTATGGAATTTCAATGATGATTTTTGCGAACAATGCACTACCGACACTAAAAAGAACCAGAACACTTGGTTAAATTGTCGCTATAGTAGAGACAGTGCTGAAGTGCACTGGTACACCCCTTGGGATTCCCTGTATGATTTTGCTTATTCTGACAAATCATTTTCAATTACCCTGTTTGACAAGAAAACCAAATCATGCATCAGTAGAAAAATATGGGCCTCTGATTCTTTTTCGATTATTGCGGACACATTTCTTTACTACGGTAACAATGGAATAGGTAATAAAACCAAGGATAGCCTTCCATTTTCGGGCATAAAAAGCAAGATTCAAACACCTTCCGGATTGGCAGGAAAAGGATTCATAGATATACCTTACCGAATGAGAATTTATATTCCCGCCGGAAGCACTGTTTTTATAGATAAAAAAGATGGAAGTCCTCAAACTTCTGTTGGTGGCCCTCAATTTTATTTTGTAAATAAAAATGAACGAATCGTCATAAAATTCAGTAACCATTTATGTTATTTCCAATATGCACTTGTTGCCAGAACAGATACCATACCTGTAAAGGCAAAGAAAGGCTGGCACAAGGAAATAAAGCGTATCAAGAACCTCGGCTTTGTGCTTGGTGATTCAATTAACATTAATCTAAACAGACAATTATTTTATAATACTGTTCCCAAGTGTTTTGAAATTTCTTTAAATGAAAAAGACACTGTGCATCCTTTTAAATGCGAAAAAGATGCAAGGGCAAGAATTTCCCTGATGCCCCCATCAGCAAAAAAATTATCAATTGAGGGACAATATTGTCTTACTTATGAACTAAAGGCAATTGACTTTAATCTAGATGAAACCAAACCCGGCTGTATGCGTTCATTCGCCAAGATAAATGCGGACTATATCAATACACCTAATAACTGGCTATTAATCAACGACCTCAATTTTGGCGATAAAGTGATGGAATCAGCATTAAGACCCCCTCCTTATGCATACCAAGGCTATGGCTTAGTAGGTCCTGCAAAAGGACGATTTTTCTTGCAATATGACGATTCTACACTGACCAATGAAAATGTACA
>JBBQIF010000390.1:0-3044 GCA_038324665.1 Bacteroidia bacterium | reverse complement strand
GTGTAGCCTCCAATTCTTTATTTTTCTTTTTAAGATTAATGGTACTTATTCGCCAGAATGCAGTGATAACAATGAGTAAGACGCCTATAATCATACCTAAAATGGTATTGTTTTTAATTTTAATATCAGTTTCAATCAGTTTATTCTTTTGCTGTAATATTTTGTTTTCTGTTTCTTTTTTTTCAGTTTCATAAATGGTCTGGTATTCTGCAATTTTAGCAGCGCCCTCTGCCTTATACACAGAATCCTTAAGGTTTGTGAATTTGTAAAAATAAGTACCCGTTTCAGGGTGCCCTTTCTCAAACATCACTTGCAAAATGATATGCATGGCATATAAACGGCCTTCTACCAGACCTAATTCCTCATAGTTTTTCAATGCGCTTTTTAATGTAACCAGCGCTAGGGCGTATTTTTTTTGTTTTTGGTAGAATATCCCTCTTTTCATCTGTGCAAAGGCTATCCATAATTTGTTCATTGAGAGCGCTGCATAATCCTCAGCCTTTTTAAGATACTTTTCACCTTCAACGATATTGTCAAATTGGTATAGATAAAGGTCGGCAAGCACAGCATTTACTTTGGATAAGGCACCATAATCTTTACCTCCTTCTAATAGACCTTTAGCTTTCATCAAATAATGTAGTGCAGAATCTTTCTTGCCCAATTCAGTATAAACACCACCAAGGTTACTCAATACCACATGACGCAAAGTATCCGTATGACAAGATTCCAATTTTTTTAAACTCATAAAAAAATAATGGAGTGCCCTTTCCTTATTGGTTTGATAGTATTCCATTCTGCCTACCTGCAATAATGCAAAGGCAGATTGTGCACAATCGTTCTCTTTTTCAGCAATATCAAGTGCTTTTAAATTGGTAATTAATGCATCATCATATTTGCCTTCTTTAAATTGCTGTGTGGACTGTTCATACAAATTCTTTATGCTTATTTGTCCATAAATAGCAAGACATACAAAAAAAAATAGCATTAAAAGGGGATGCTTCTTCGGTTTTAACCAACCCATGAGTCAAAGGTATAATATTTCAATAACAAACCCATACGCCAAGGTGACCTCGGGCTTCTCTACGGTCCAATGACTTAATAAGCTATAAATATCTTAGTACATCTGCACTATATGCAGGAAAATTTATTTGGCTCACCTTTGAACCAATCAATCAAAAATATTATGATACAATCAAAATTACTTTTTTCGATTTCATTTATGGTCTTTACGGGCATTTTACAAATCGCTAATGCGCAAACTCCTTCATGGAAATGGGTGAATTGGTCGGATGGCACGCAAACCACCGCAAGGTCAGTTTGTGCTGATTTATCGGGCAACTTATATGCAGCGGGTACTTTTAATACAAGTACAAAATTTGACACAGGAACCTTAACTTCTAACGGTACTGCTGGCTTTGTAGTGAAGTATTCTGAAAAAGGAATATGTCTTTGGAAGAAGGGAATTAAAAACCCCGGCTTTGCTGCTGTTGACTGCAAGAGTATTGCTATAGATGGTGTTGGAAATGTTTATATAACCGGCTCATTTTCAGGTACGATAGAACTAGATAGCAAAACCTTGACAGGTGGTGGTGATTATGTGGCTAAATACAATAATAATGGCGCTATTCAATGGGCGGTTAAATCAAATGCTTCGAACGGTTTGGCTGTCAATGCCAATGGCATATTTCTGGCTGGTGGTAATAGTATTCAGAAGTTTGATGCATCAGGTGGTGAATTATGGACTATTACCGGGGTAAAAAGCAACCAGGGATATACCAATTTCTTCTCTGTTGCGTTAAATAAAGCGGGAAAACTAATAGTGGCTGGTGATATAGATGATAAATGGACATTCGGAACTACACTTATAACAGGAGGTTATCAAAATATTATCCTTATGGAAATAAGCGATGCAGGCACTGTTGGCTGGAATAGGGTTTTAGGTTCTAACACAAATGGAGCAGACCATGCTCAGCATATTACAATTGATGCTGCGGATAATATTATCATGACTGGTGCGGTTGGGGGTATTACGATGTTTGATGCAGTGAGTATCAGTTCAAAAAATGGATATCTATTGAAGTTAAACTCCAAAGGCGTGGCAAAATGGGGCACTACGATTACAAACATTAATACAATATACGGAACTGGTGGCATCTCTGTTACTTCAGATGAAGCTGGTGCAATGTATGTTACCGGAGGTTATGGCAATACAGATGTTACTGATGGGGCAAGCACTGTTTTTACGAAAGGAATTAAAGCAGGTGGCAATGCCTTTATTTTAAAATTTGACTCAACAGGTGTTTTTAATACGGCCCTGGTAAACTTTGAAAACCCTACAATTAATAATTCGAGGGGAATGGCTATGGCATCAAGCAGTGCTGGTGTTTACTTTGCAGGGGTATGTTCACCGAGTTCAGAATGGGGAACCTTGAAAGTATCGGGGTATGGTTCTGTGTTTGCAAAAATTGACGGGAATGCACCATCAAGTGGAATGAGTACTCTTAAATTGAATGAGGATATTTTAGTATATCCCAATCCTTCAAATGGCAAATTCAATTTAAACTTTATGAATGAAGTATCCCAAATAAGTATTAAAAATTTAGTCGGGGAAACAATCTACCAGGTAGTGTCAACAGGCACATTTATAACAATAGATTTGGAACTTTACCCTAAAGGAATCTATTTTTTAGAATTAATGACCAGTCGAGGAATAATCACTAAAAAACTGGTAATGGAATAAGAAAATTATGCATTAAAAAAAGCCTTGCGAAAATGCAGGGCTTTTTTTATAACCGCTGATTAGAATTTTACCAATTTTGTAGATTACGCCCCAATATTTAATAATTCTTGGTGTAATAATTTAACCTGCTCTATCAAACTTTGCTCACCATCATTGACAATAACATAGTCAACCAGCTTCAGTTTTTCTTCCTCAGGCATTTGTGCGCTTATTTTTGTCTTGATGGTTTCTTCAGGAATGTTATCGCGCGCGATTACTCTTTGTATGCGAATATTTTCTGGTGCATATACCAAAACGATCTTAT
>JBBQIF010000389.1:0-3051 GCA_038324665.1 Bacteroidia bacterium | reverse complement strand
GGTGCCCATCGGCAATATAGAAATCGTTCAATTTGTTATAAGCAGCTTGAAAATGGCTAATATGCTCCTTATCTGTAATTTTATAAATCAAATGCCTGCGGTTTATCTCATCCGTAAAATCGATGTCTGGTTGACTAACTTCCATAGTCTGTTGCAACATTACTTCAATTTCTGCGCTGGCAAAATGGGTTAATAAGACAGGTTCTCCAATGGCTCCACATATTTTTATGTGTTGGATTAACTGGTTTTCCTTTTCAGTTAATGTGTTTTCATGCACTTTGATCTTACCGGCATAATAGTCGCTCACAGCTACATTACAGATTAGTCCCAGATATTGCTGTTTACTTCCATTATTTATTTGACAGTAAACATACAATGTATCTTTTTCATCCCTGATCATTATTTTTTCAGCAATGAATTTCTCTATGGAATACTTTGAAAATGGGAAGTGTTTTTCTGGATCTTTTTCTTCATTGAATTTCAGATAAGGTTTTACTACCTGCAAATAAGAATGTGGATTCGTTTGTATAATCTCCATTTGCCTTTTTTTGTCATCCACATGGGTATTGGCAGAAATCTCAATCTCTAATCCAGGTGCGGGCATTAATGCTTTGAAAGGAAAAATCCGGGGCAAATGAATTTAATTTATTTAAAAAAATTAATAATTTGGTCAGCCATTTCATCACCAATGCGTTTTTGCGCTTCTGCTGTACTTGCTCCTATATGTGGGGAGAGGGAGACATTGTCCATTTTCAAAATGGCATCATTTATCGGTGGTTCTTTTTCAAATACATCAGTTCCTGCATAAGCAATATGACCGCTTTCAAGGGCTGCAATTAAATCACTCTCACTCACCACACCTCCTCTGGCACAATTTATCAATCCGGCACCCTTTTTCATCATATTCAATTCGGCTGCACCTATTACATAGCCTTGACCACCTGGAATATGAAGGCTAATAAAATCTGCCTGTTCTAAAACATCTTCTTTAGAAATGGTTTTTATTAATTTTTTGACCGTTGGCAGTCCTGCGTCGGGATGAAAAGTGATTTCAACCTCTGCTTCACTAATCATTGGATCGAAAGCAATAACATTCATACCCAAGCCAAAAGCCATTCTTGCGGCTTCCCTGCCAATTCTGCCAAAACCTATCAGACCTAATGTTTTTCCTTTTAATTCAATTCCAGCAGATGCCTTCTTTTTAAGGTCATTGAATTTTGTCATACCATTCGCCGGCATTTCTCTATTTGAATACTGTAACATGCGGCAAACAGAAAATAAATGCGCAAAAACAAGTTCTGCAACACTGGTACTGCTTGCTGCTGGTGTATTAACAACTGTTACGTTCACTTCTTTTGCATAGGCCGTATCAATATTATCGAGCCCAACACCTGCTCTACCAACCAATTTAAGATTCGGTCCTGCATCCAACACCTCTTTAGTAACTTTTGTAGCACTTCTTACCAACAACACATCGTAATCATTGATGCGAGAAGGCAAATCCGCTTGTTCTACTTTGTTGGTCTCAATAAAGAATCCTTTGGCCTCAAGCGCTGTTTTAGCTGAAGCATCTATACCATCATTTGCTAATATTCTGATCATTTTCTGTTTTACTACTTATTAAAGGTCTTCATAACATCCACCAATACCTGCACACTTTCCAATGGCAATGCATTATACATACTTGCCCTAAAGCCTCCTGCTGAACGGTGTCCCTTAATTCCGGAGATACCGGCTGCCTTCCATGCGGCATTGAATTTATCCTCCAATGATGGATCAGTCAATAGGAAACATGCATTCATTTGCGAACGGTCTTCTTTTTCTACAGTTCCGGTAAACAAGGGGTTATCATCTATTTCCGCATACATTAAATCGGCTCTTGCAGCGGCCCTTCTCTGCATTTCGTCAACTCCACCAACTTTTTTTACCCATTTTAAATTCTGCAACATGGAGAATATTGAGAAAACCGGCGGTGTATTGAACATGGATTCCTTTTCAATATGCACTTTATAATTCATGATATTAGGAATTTGGCGGGTTACTTTGCCTAAAATATCTTTCTTCACTATTATAACAGTTACACCTGCAGGGCCCATATTTTTCTGTGCTCCGGCATAAATCAGTCCAAATTTCGAAACATCTACTTGTCTGCTCAAAATATCCGAACTCATATCGCAAACCATTGGTACCGGGCTATCAGGAAATGATTGTATCTGGCTGCCATAAATGGTATTATTACTTGTACAATGAAAATAATCGGCATCCGCAGGAATGGAATATCCTTTGGGGATATAGAGGTAATTCTTATCCTCACTACTCTCTACCACTTCTACATTACCTAAACATTTTGCTTCTTTCATTGCATTGGCCGCCCAAACGCCTGTTTTAAGATAAGCACCTTTTGTTTCCAATAGGTTATAAGCTAACATTAAAAACTGTGTACTGGCACCACCTCCTAAAAATAATATCTCATAGCCTTCAGGAATATTCATCAATTCCTTAATTGTGTCCTTTGTTTCTTGCACTACGGCAACAAACTCTTTGCCTCTGTGAGATACTTCCAGTAATGAAAGGCCGGTACCGGCAAAATTCCTTATGCCTTCAATGGAGGCTTCTATAACTTCAGGTGGTAAAATAGAAGGTCCGGCAGAAAAATTGTGAACTTTTGACATTGTATATTTTATTTTTTTCGGATGCAAAATTAATCTAATATTGAAACACAAAAGCAATGAATGTGAAAAACATTTTATTTTTTATTTTTTTTACCGGAATTAATGTAGTCTTAATAGCCCAAAATGAACGTGCACAGGTAAGCGACAGCTTGGGAAAAGTGCCATTTTACAAACGACTGGTTTTTAACGTGGGTGGTGGTCTTGGCTTTGGCAGTAGTAATGGCAGCGTATATACCAATGTCAACGTGCAACCTCAGGTGGGCTATAAGATTAGGCCTCGACTGATTGCTGGAGTTGGCCTAAACTACCAATATCTGCAGTTTGGCAATTCCAAATACCAGATTTATGGCGGAAATAGCTTTGTAAGATACCTCGTAAG
>JBBQIF010000388.1:0-3063 GCA_038324665.1 Bacteroidia bacterium | reverse complement strand
TAACAGGCGCTATTACTGTTTCTATTTTTTCAATTGCCTTGGCTTCAGGTGAATTGTAACTAGAAAAAACTGGGCTGAACATAATAACTAAAAGCCCGGTCATTATAATCAAGGTCATTAATGCCTTATTGGCCTTTTCCATTGGCTCTATTGCAATGCCATCAGGTACTTTTTTTGAGAAAAAGAATAGCGCCGCAGAAGCAAGAAACAATAATCCCACGCCAATATATAGAATAATTACTTTGCTTAATTCGAGGCTTTCTATTTGTTCATCAGTTATTGAAGCCGTTGTGCCAAATAAGGCTAGAGCAACAATAATTGGACCTATTGTGGTGCCAAAGGAGTTGATACCACCGCCAAGGTTTACCCTGCTGGCGCCCGTTTTTGGATTGCCTAATAAAATAGCAAATGGATTTGCCGCAGTTTGTTGCAACGAAAAACCGAGGGCCACAATAAATAAACCCACCAACATACCACCATATACATTGGCCTGAACAGCAATAATCATGGCACCTGCGCCAAAAGCTGAAAATAGCAAACCATACACAATGCTTCTTTTATATCCCCATTTTCCTACTAGGTCCTTACCTCCAAAAGAGCCCATAGCGAATATCAACAATGCACCGACATAATATGCAGTATAAAATGCAAAATCCACCAACTGGGATTGGAATTGGTCGAGGGAAAAATAAGTTTTGCAAAAAGGAATAAAAATATTATTTCCAGATGCAATAAACCCCCAGAAGAAAAAAACGGTAATAAGGGTATATAAGGCAGGGTAATTAGTTTTTGTTGACATTGTATTCATATTAGTATGTAGTTGGCACCTATGCCGTTTGTGAATTGAGTGGTGGTATTTGATGTGATTTAAAGATAATAACTAGTTGTAGCGACGGTAAAAATTGAAAGCGATCTACCCTCCATGTGCTTTGAAATAGACTCCAGTTCTTTATGCAAGATAAAATAAATTTGAATTTTGGCAAAAAATTTGATATATTTGCCAAACATAATTATAAGATATTATATGAAAAAATTAATTTATTCAACACTAGGGCTTATTATAACGGGCTCTTTATTTTTTGCCGGTTGTAAAGATAAGGGAACAGGCAATAATCCCACTCCTGAAGTTCCTAAACCAACCATTACTTTTAAAAGTGACCCTGGTTATAATTCTGCAGATGTCAGTGTAACCAATACTTTGCCTACTTCTGCTTTAAAATTTGGCTTTGTAGTGAATCATACTATAGATTTGAAATCAGTAAGTGTTACTAGGAATTATGATGGTTCTGGTGCGGTAATTATCCTTACTAAGAATGTAACGACAAAGACTTTTCAGATGGATATTTTTGATACTTTGCCAGCAGTATTGAAAGGCAACTACGTTTATACCTTTACAGCAATTGATAAGGATGCTACTATGAGTACGAAAACCATCACTATCTCTGCAGTGGGCGCACTCATTGAAATTACGGATCAAAAGCTTTACAATAATTTTGGTAAGAAAGAAGGTGCATTTGATCTTATTAACGGAGAAGCACTTTTTAATTCTGACCCAACGAATTCAGCTAGGCGCGATATTAAGGACAATGGTAAAAGTTCAAGTTTCCCTACTGCTGAGTGGACTACCGGAAATACAACTAAATTTATTAAGAATCCTCCTACTATTACTTGGAGTCAAACCACCACCGATGCCAAGTTAAAATCTGCTTACGAGGTGAATGTATCTTTAGAAAAACAGACGATATCCGGCATTGTTGTTGGAGATTTAATTATCGCTAAAGTTGATAGAACAGGTTCTCCAAGGTATTTTATGATAAGGATTAATGAGGTTGTTGACCAAAGCGGAGCAGATAATGATTATACTGCTTTTGATTTTAAATATTAAGCATTATTAAATTCTTAAGCCGGCCTTTAAAAGCCGGCTTTTTTTTTGCAACTTTGCCTAATGAAAAGGATTGCGGTTTTTACATCAGGAGGCGATGCTCCGGGCATGAATGCATGCATTAGGGCGGTTGTTCGTTCAGCAGCCTATAACAAGGTGGAGGTAATGGGTATTAAACGAGGATTTCAGGGGATGATAGACAATGAATTCATTGAGCTGAATAAGAAGGATGTTGCCAATATTATACAATATGGTGGTACTATTCTAAAAACTGCTAGAAGTAATGATTTCTTATCAAAAGAAGGGAGGGCCAAGGCTTTTGCAAACATTAAGAAGCATGGTATTGAAGGCTTAGTATGTATTGGAGGGAACGGTACTTATGCAGGGGCCGGTATATTTTATGATGAATTTGGTATTCCAAGTATTGGCGCTCCCGGTACAATTGATAATGATTTGTATGGCACTGATTATACCATTGGCTTTGATACGGCAGTAAATACGGCCTTGGATGCAATTGATAAAATTAGAGACACAGCAGATGCACATAATAGAATTTTTTTTATCGAGGTAATGGGCCGCGACAGTGGCTTTATTGCCCTGAATTCTGGTATTGCCGGTGGGGCAGAAGCTATTTTCCTTCCTGAGGTTATGAATGATTATGAAACGTTAAAAGAGCATTTTTCGAGCAAATCAAGGCGGAATAAGGAATTTAGCATCATAATTGTTGCAGAAGGAGAAAAAGAGGGAAAGACTTATGATTTAGCAGAAAAATTCAGACATGATTTTCCAAATTCAGATGTTAGGGTAACAGTTTTGGGGCATGTACAAAGAGGTGGCAGCCCTACGGCGAATGACAGGATATTGGCAGGTTTTTTAGGTAATGCGGCAGTCGAAACTTTATTGTCAGGTAAAACGAACCTATGTGTTGGAATGGTAAATCATCAACTTTCATTGGTGTCTTATGCTGATGCCTTTTCAAAACGAAAAACCATAGATGATTCTCTTTGGCAATTATCTAAAGTTCTTAGTTATTAATGCTCTTAAAACTAACCATATCTAATTTTGCCATTATTAAGTACATGGTATTTGAACCCTCAGGTGAATTGAATATTATTACAGGCGAAACAGGGGCAGGTAAATCAATTATTCTGGATGCACTAAGCTTGATTTTAGGAAGCAGG
>JBBQIF010000387.1:0-3064 GCA_038324665.1 Bacteroidia bacterium | reverse complement strand
CCATTAAAACTTGTCCCAATGAAAATCAGGATTATATTCCACCGCTTAGCAGTACCGCAGGTAAAGCCATAATTAAACTAGCTAATTTACACACTTAAAAGCAAAGCGCAGCGCGTAAAAAACTTATGTGCTCTTTTGTGACTTTGTGGTTCAAATGGTTTTAATCTTTTGATTTGGCAAACTCACTTCAAAGCACTCTGCAATTTCATTTGTAAGTGAAAACACCCAGCACCGCAAAGCAGCCACGAAGTGAAAGGCACACTATAATGCATACCCCTGTTATTAATCCATTTAATCAAACGGATGCCTATTTCTATAGAAGTGCCATGCAATAAATTGCAGACAAGTTAACGAATAGTTAACTCCTTTGTTTACCTTTGCGCCATTAGTTAAAAAAGATAAAAATGAAGAAAAAAATTACCCTAGGCGTGCTCTTAACAGTATTTGCCTTTAGTTCAAAAGCCCAATGTCCTGCAAATGACAATACTGCAATGGGAGACAAGACCAGCAACGATGTGTATTATAATTTTGTAAATAAAACGGTAGCCACGGTTTCTAATACCAATTGGCACATGGCTTTTTCGGTTCAAAGTCCTAAATCGCAAATGAGCCCTGCAAATAGTGTTGCTATAAAAGTAAATTCTGGTGGTAATGGTACTTTGTTAAAAAAACTAACCGGTGCCGATGCAAGCCAATGGCGCACAATAGATACTGCCGGTTTTTATGCGGCTGCAGATTTATACGATTCAGATAGTACCTGGGATTTAAGTGCATTTACCAAAGGCTATCCTGTAGGTGGTAATCCGTTTAATTTTGGCTGGGGTTCATACAATCTTGTTACACATAATGTTGATGGTACCAACGTATTTGTAATTTATAACCAGGCAGCAGGTTGGTATAAGAAAGTATTTATCAATAAATGCGCAGGCGACTCAGTTTGGAATTTCGTCATTTCAAATCTAAATAATACAGACTCTACCAATATTACCTTTAACAAACATAATTATCCCAATAAGTTATTTGTTTATTACAATGCTACTACCCACCAGTTGATAGATAGGGAACCTGCCAAATCAACATGGGATTTGTTATGGACCAAGTATGTTACCTATGTAAGTAGTTCTATGGGGTCTGCACTTTATCAGGTAGCAGGTGTGTTCAGCAATCCTGCTGTTACAGTTGAGCAAAATAATGGCTTAAAATGCAATGAAGTTTGGTTGAGCAATAAAACATCGGTACCCGACCCAAGAATTTCAGTAATAGGCTATGATTGGAAAACTTTTAATGGCGCTACTTATGATATCACAGATACTTTTGTATATTTTGTAAAGTCACAGAATGGTAATACTAATAAATTATCATTTAATACCTATGTAGGCGGTACCCAAGGTATAAGTTCTTTTCATGTTGAAGGCAGTAGTGCTGTAAAAAGTATCAAAACTTTAAATGCTATTAGTGTTTACCCTAACCCCGGCCATGGCGTAGTATCAGTTACAAGTCCTGAAACTATTCGTAGTATTGCGGTATTGGATGTTCAGGGCAAGATTGTTACAACACAGAATGGTGTTAACCAAATTGACATTTCAAAATTACCTGCCGGTGTGTATATTATTTCGGTTACTACTGCAGCGGGTATTTACCACGAACAATTGATTAAAGAGTAAACGATTCAGATTTTTAGAAAAGGCCCGGTGGATAAAATACCATCGGGCCTTTTTTATGATCTTGTTTTATGGCTGCGTAAAATTCATAAACAGAATAATTGTTGTGGCAGTAATTGACTTACTATCGCCAATAGAACGTTTCCAATAATTGATTGCTGCCATCATACCTTTCTATCTGCTCCAGGCACCCTTTTTCGTTCCGAAAAAAAACATAATGCGATAGATCCTTGCTGTCTGTAATGGTTTTAATCATAGGTGTTTCACTCATACTATCGAAGTAGGTGATATCGTAATAAAAGGACTTTTCTTTTTTTGCAGTGTAATAAAAACGGATAAGTTGGTCGGCACTATTATAGACATACATTTTTTCCAGGTCTTCCACAAGGTTGCTGATAGAATCCAACATGCTTTTTTTGAGCGGTACATTAGCAGTTAGAAGAGCAGGTTTTGGCCAATGGTACATATCTGGGCAATCAGGAGAAGTGCTCCAGAACGCAATGGAATCAATAGTATGGGAGGGCATTGAAACAATAAAAAGGTTATGTGCTTTCCGTTTCTGACTAAAGAAATCATCTGCGTTTTTAAAATTTTCAACTGGGGTATATTCATAAAAACTATTGGCATTCCACAACTTAAAATAAGGGATAATCTGTTTGAATCTATTTGTGGAAGATTCGAACTCAAAATGAGTATAAAGTCCCGCTTCATTGGCATTAAAACCAGTTTTAAGTTCCAATTGGTTTTCATTAATTTCATAGCGACCATCCATGTACCTGAAGTTTTTCTTAAAGCGCAAGTGGCCTTTGCCGGGAGTATAAATATCCGTTTTGGTATAGCCTTTAATGTTATAAGTGCCATCTTTCCTGAAAGTCATTTCTATGAAAGAATCTACCCTTGTGTAATTGCTGTCCGGTTTGGCAGAAGTTCCGGCAGTATAGCCAAACCATCGACCCAGGTAGAGGTTATCTATCGTTTGCGCTGATAATTGGATGGTATGGCAGCATACAAAACAAAGGACAATATGAAAAAATACAGAGTATTTAAAAAATTTGACAGTCATTTTACAAAGATAAAAAATTTGGCATGATAAATTTAAAGCTGGCAATTAAAGGGGCGGCTATTTATGCGGTATCAGTAAAGAACTTATGGAATTATGTGCCACGCTTACTCAAAAAGCATGAATTCCAGTTTGGCATCATTTTTCTGTTCCGTATATTTGAACAGAACATAATTGTTGCCTAATGTAATGGCAGAATATTTTGCTGATTTAAATTGTCCCGGTATAATATTTTTCACATAATTTGCATACGATTTAGGTGCAAAAAAAGAGTTGACGTATAGGTTGTAATTATTTTCCTCAGCATACGTTCTGTATCTTCCATAAAGCAGGTCACCCCGGT
>JBBQIF010000386.1:0-3066 GCA_038324665.1 Bacteroidia bacterium | reverse complement strand
CCGGGTGCACAACCAAATTCCATATAAAGGTAAACTTTTCTATAAGATACATTTTGGGGTGGAAAAACGCCCCAGGCCGTGTATTTTGTAAAGCCTTTGCTTGGATCTGTTTTTATTACCACCTTGTTATGAGTGACAATCCTGGAGGTATCACCAATGTTGGCAATTGCATTAAGGACGCTTAATAAAAATAAAAATAAAATTGTAAATTGTTTCATATTGGTAATTGAATTAATTGTTAAAAGTTAACTATAAATGTTTAAATCTCCGTCTCCCTAATACTGATTTTTATTGTAAAATCTTCCTTGCCTACCCATTGGTAGGTCTTCTTACGCGCAAGCAATTTGAAAATTAAAACAGGCACAGTTAAAAGTGGTGTAAAGATTAAGCCGAGCGCTACTAAAACAGGGCGTATCTTATATTTTTGACTACCTCCGTACAAACTCACAAAATTTACAAATTTAATATTGAAGGTATCCTTTTCTAATTCATTAAAGAAATTGTAAAATACAAATTGGCTGTCGTTTATGATATGAACCCTTGCATTGTATTTAACCCCATTGCCACCAATGAAATTGAAATTGGAATTATTCCCAATGTTTATACTTTCTCCATTTTTGGCTCTTATTTCAATGGTTTTATAAACAGTCTGTGCCTCACTGGTTCCGTACAAAAGGCCTGTTAAAAAAAATAATGCTATTTTAATAAACTTATTCATACAATTTCTTTTCTCCTGCCATAATTGGAATAGTCAGTAAATTTTCTAGCGGTACCAAAGGGCAACTGTAAGTGTGATTATAGTGACAATAGGGATTATAGGCATAATTAAAATCCAATAATATCATCGTTTTTTCTCCTTTATAATCTAGGTCAATATAACGCCCACCACCATAACACTCCTTATTGCTTGTGGCATCCTTAAACGGTACAAAAATACTCACCGGTGCATTCGGATTTTCAACATAACCGAATAAACTAAGGTCTGTTCCATTCCTACTAAAACTAATCTTACAGAATTTATAATATTCAGGAGCCCTTTCATCCGTGGTCTTAAATACTAGCTTTTCCGGTTTTAATAATTCAAACTTGGCCCTGAAAATATAAGAACTATCTGGTGCAAAATATTTTAATCCTTTAAAATCCTTTATCTTGTCTTGTTCTATAGTTCCATGACTCACCATGGATTCATCTTTATGGATACGCATGGCTTCAATGGCTTCTTTATAACTTGAAAAAACAGGAAAGGCAGGGATTTTTTCCGGTTCTTCCTTTGCTTGCAAACCTGTATTTTCTGCTTCAGTAGGCGCATTGTTGCAGGCAGTAGTAGTTATTAAAAACAACAAGCCAAGGGGTAGATAAATCAACTGTTTACGCATAATGAATTGTACCACAATAATAACAACAAAATACCGTAAATGCCATTTTTTTATCCTTTTGCCTCTCTATTCCGAATTAATTTTATATTGCGAAGTGTAACTGAAAGTATAGAAAACTTGCAAACATCTGCCTGTGATTTTATAAAGAGATCTTAATACTACAGTGCCCAATTAAGCTATATTCTACCTAACTCCGCTTCGCCAATTTCTTCTTTTGGGTCATGTTCATGCTGTTAATCTTCTTGAATTGTGATACCTTGTTTTTGGGCACCTGCACCTTTAATTTCTGCCCCTGGTAAATGGCATCCCTTTTCATGCCGTTCCATTTTTTGATATCGCTGACACGGCAATCGAACAGGTCGGCAATTAATAGCAGACCATCTCCCTTTTTTACAACATAAGTGATTGTAACTTTTGTTTTACTTTCAACTTTTGGCTTGGCATCTTCCTCACCTTCTTCTTGGTCTGTTTGTTGATTTTCTCTAGGTGGTTTTATGGAAATATGGTCGCCGAGGTTCAATGAATCCTTGAGTAGGGAATCTGTAAAAACATAAGCTGGCGGAAATAAAGTAAGTAGCTTTTCGTGGTACAAGGCCACTTTTTCCTTTGGCAACTTTAAGCCCAGTACATTATAACTGATTGGGACGATGCCGATGCGCAATTCAGAATTGCACTGTTTTAACATCTCTTCTGACATATTGAGCTGGTAGGCAATAGATGACAGACTGATTTCCCCAAGTACTTGCACGGTATCTGTTTCTGGTAATTTATATTTAACAGGAACTATTCTATGCTCAACATGGAAATTCCAGACATACCAGAAAGCAAAATAATTCACCGCGGTATTCTGGAACTCTAATTGCAACTTGTTATGAATGATGCCGTAATCCAATGAATTATTGGCTTTATGGATTGCCATATTCATATTGATAGGGCTACATCTGAAGGCAACAAGGCTCTTCAACCAATCCTGATATATGAGATTTAGATCCTTAAAATAAACTGCAGCTACTTCGCTGCTTTTATTGACATTTCTCCTTTCATCAACATAACTGTTAGTGGTAAGATCATATTTTTTTGCCATAGCATAAGTGAGTGCCCACATGCCGCTTGCCCCATCGGCATCTACAAAAGTTGGGTTGCTTTCACTATTGGCTGCGCTGGCTAGAAACAATTGTTTGGGTACACCATTTTCTTCAAAATAGTGTGCGTGTAGGTTGTAGTAATACTGTGTTTTACCTAATAAAATTGAAGTTGCATTATTAACATTCTTCAAGTAAACACCAATCTGCCTTCTTACATTTTCATTATAAAAGATAGGAACCTGAGAATTCGTCTTTAATAATTTTTGGAAAAAAGGGTCCCTAATATAATTTGAATCAATCGGATTGGCAAAGGTCTTGATAACACCTGACGACAATAAAAGTAAAAAGAAAAAACGATGCATCATATCTTAAATATCAAAACATCAAAATTAGGTATTTATTGTGATAAATTGGGCTTGTTTACAATGTGTGCAGATTTAGATTTAAAAACAATCTATAGCATTTGCTCAATGCTCTGTTGTACGCATATTTACAAAGTGTTTTAAAGTGTATTTTGGGTTTAAAAGTACACAGCGTTTCACGGCGTATTAAAGGCGTGTCGCAGAGTGTTTTGGATTTCCTCAGTGCAACTCTGTGCGTACTCA
>JBBQIF010000385.1:0-3071 GCA_038324665.1 Bacteroidia bacterium | reverse complement strand
GGGTGTTCTTCAAGAATTACAATTCAGTGGCAAAATGTGTAAGCAGTGATAAAGTAGCGCAATTCTCTAATTTACCTGCTGCAGAGCCAGTGCTCCTTATTGGCATCCTCGTAAAAAACAAACAGCTTTTAATGTGTTTGAAAGAGGGCAAAATAGGGGATGATTTTGAGATGACTGATTTTGTACCTTTTGAAGAGAGAGCAATTAAAGCATTTCTGGCGTTTAATAGTCTTTAGCGTGTTGTATTTTGCTAGAATTCACATGATTGGTGCCTTTTGATTTTAGTATTTGTATATACTTTATGCCCAATACCATTGATTTAGCTCAGAAGTAAGCAAATGTAATAAATTCGATGCTAAAAGTGCCGCACTTATTATTGTTGCAAACTATCACTGCCTTAGCCATCTGCATAAACTTGCAAAATGTGTTTCAAGGTTCTCATGCTTTTCCATTGCCTCCTTGATATTCCTTAGCGCATTTACGATACCTTCCCAATCATTTTCTGAAAATGTATAAATCTTGTAAGTGAATTCAGTGCTTAGCGCATCGCTGCCAACTGCTTGTTTTACTACGTAGCGCTTCATCATGATATCTAATAATTGTCGGGCGATATCCTCGTGTGCTCTTTTTTTCAATTGCGAATTGGTGTAGTTTTCAAATTCGTCTAATCGGATGCGGTGTTTTAATGCAATCTTCATTATTTAGCTATAAAATTTAATACTTCACCATTGGCTTTTGTCAATTTCATTTTAAAATACTTTGGCGCTAATTCCGCAATATAATTGATGGTAAAACATTCTTTTTCTATACTTAAAAAATCATCCATCACCTGCCATCTACCCAAGCACTCCCTTTCTTTTGCACCTTTTTTGTAAATAAAACATTCGGTGGACAAGTAACTATTTGTTTTGCGATTCTTCCATTCAAAAAAGTATTGATCACCTGTATCTTCCTTAACCCAAACCCTGAACATAAGCATTAAATATTGCGATAACTCAACCATGCTACAATATTAAGCAATGCACCCATGCCATACTGCTTAATATTTTAGCAAAATGGCAATTTACTGAATTGTTGGATTTTAATTATTCTGGTATATTTGAAACGGTAAATAAAAGATTATGTGTTATACAGTTGAAGCCGGCACCTTAAAGAAATTAAAATACGCCAAACACAGAGGCGATGCTTATGAAGCCTCAAGACTTGAAGAGCAATTGGAAAAGTTAACCGAATCGATGCCACCACAATTTCATATCAATGGATTTGCACACCCTAAACTTTTGGTGTTTACAGACAAGGACCCGTTTATGTCGCAGGCCTTTCAATGGGGACTTATCCCATCATGGGTTAAGGATCAGGCGGGGGCTAAAACTATTGCCAATCAAACCTTGAATGCAAGAAGTGAAACCATGTTTGAAAAAGCCTCGTTTAAGGCATCGGCCAATAATAAACGCTGCCTTATTTATATTGATGCCTTTTATGAATATCACCATATAGGTAAAAAAACGTTTCCATTCAGAGTAGTTATGAAGGATGGAGAACCTATGGTGTTGGCAGGTCTCTGGAATACATGGATAGATAAAAGTACAGGAGAAGAAATATCTTCCGTATCTATTGTAACTACTATTGGCAATGCACCGATGGCCTTAATCCACAATAATCCAAAGAACGAAGGTGCGCGCATGCCTGTAATTCTTCCTAAACATACTCAGGATGAATGGCTAGTGCCTGTTAAAACTGATTTGGATAAAGCAAAATTAATGGAACTGGTTGTTCCCTTTCAAGCGAATGAAATGAACTATTATCCTGTTAGTAAGATTTTAGGTAAGGAAGCTTTAGGGAATGTACCCGAAGTGGAGGAGATGGTTGAGTATGATGAATTGGTAGCGATGTTAATTGAATTGAAAGTGTTATCAAAATAATGAGATTTGTTCTAAGTTATATAAATGGAGAAACATTCATTACACGAATTAATCGACAATATTGGCGCTTCAATTTATTTCAAAAATATTTATATCACCGTATTGAAATCTATAATATATTTGTGATATAAAATGAATATGTAAATGGCCAATAAGGAACTTAGATGAAATTCTATGCTGATATTGGCGTTAAACTTGACAAAATTTGGCTTTAAAAATCAATAATCAATAAAAATGGCAAACGAAGTAACAGAAAATGGCAAAATATTAACGAATGGATCGCAACCTGACCCAATAAAGAATTTTTTTGCACATAAGGAGTCGAAAGATGCAACAAATATGCCTGTTGGACATTGTATTCGCACGGGAGTAGAAATTCCTTTTAATCTTGGCAGACCTTTAAGTATCACCGCCTTCGAAGCATGGGCTCAGTTACAAGATAATATGTTTCCTGAGAATTTCTGTCATTTTTCCGGAGAACCTTCTTATGGTAAAACATGTAAGAAATTTCCGGTTCTAGAGCAGTACTATGAGCAAGCTAGAAAAATTCAATCTGATTTGAATTTGTGATGGGTTTGTTTTAGGTTGTGACGATTTCTTGGAGCTCTTCTAATGCTTTTTCAAGCCTTTCGTTTTCCTTTTTTGCCTTTTGTGCAAAACATCATGACTTTTCGGGAACTATCTGCGATTCGCGTAAAATAATAGTGGATAATAGTATCCACTATTCAAAATTATTACATACCTTTGCTCCGAAATTCAGGAACAGATGTTTTCTAAAGCTTGCGAATATGGTATTAGAGCAGCAATCTATATTGCTGAACAATCCAACCAGAACAAAAAGGTCAGTTTGAAGGATGTGGCCAAGGCAATTGAATCACCCGAAGCTTATACATCAAAAATATTACAAAAGCTTTCGCGATGCAACATCATCAATGCCAGTAAAGGTCCTACCGGGGGATTTTCGATGGATAAGCAGGGGTTAGATAAAGTTAAGCTAAGTACCATTGTTTCAGCTTTAGATGGCGACAGTATATACGTTGGTTGCGGGTTGGGATTAAAACAATGTAATGCTAAAATGCCTTGCCCTGTTCACAATCAATTTAAGGAAATTAGAAACGAATTGAAAAAAATGCTTGAAACAACTACTGT
>JBBQIF010000384.1:0-3090 GCA_038324665.1 Bacteroidia bacterium | reverse complement strand
TTTTTGAGTAAGGCATACACTTCATTATTAATAAATACAAATTCCTTTGATTGCAATTTTTTAAGATTTTCCTTTGTTGGAGGGAGATTAAAAGGATGTCCAAGGGTTTTTTCAAGCCGTTCGAACAACTCGTTTAAAGGCTCGCAAAGGGGGCCTTCTGTATCAATATGGTGGACGATATGCACAACGGGTTTTGACATGTTAAATTCTTAAGGCTACCTTGATTTTATAAGCCTTGCGAAAATATCTAAAGAGGTGCAATTATCCAAAATTGTTTTATATGGCAGTCCACCCACCATCAATAACAATGTTTTGACCACTTATATAAAGCGTGTCTCTGCTCAGAAGAAATACAATTGTTGGAGATATATCTGCTGGTAATCCCATTCTTTTCATTGGGACTTTCTCTTCATATTGCTTAACAAAAATTGGGTTTTGATTGTCAAAAATACCGCCGGGAGAAACCGTATTTACTCTTATACTGTAAGCGCCAAGATATGAGGCAAGGTATTTTGTAAAATTTATCATGCCTCCTTTAATAATAGAATAGGCCGCAGGCATTGTCATTTCTGTGTGGTTGTAAACTGAAAAATCAGGCCCAACGACACCATAAATTGAAGCTATATTAATGATGCTTCCGCTTTTTTGTACTTTCATGACCTCAGCAGTTAATTGGCACATTCTAAAATGAGAAGCTATCTGCATACTTAAATTTTTATTCAGAGATTCATAGGGGATATCTTCAAATTTTGCCCCCCAGTCCTTAGTTCTAGGATAGGCGTTGTTCACAAGACCATCAATAGTTTTAAAAGTGTTTTTAATAGTTTCAAAAGTGTTGGTTAATTCATCTTCATCCAAAATATCGCACTTATAAAAATGAAGGTTGGAATGTACCTTATCTCCTTTATTTAAATCAATATTAATTACCGTTGCTTCTTCATTTAGCAAATGCTCAACGATAGATTTGCCTAATAACCCGGAGCCTCCTGTAATAATAATATTTAGGTTAGAAAGTTTCATAATTTGAAAGGCAAAGTTCAAGTATTTTTAAAGATTCTTTAAAATTATTTTCAGGTAAATGATTCGTGGCTAAAGCATTTGTAAAATATTTCATTTGTTCATAGTAAGTGTCAATTACACCTTGATTTTTATCTTCAAATAATGTATTTCCTTTATCATTGACAACACTGTTATTAAGCAAGTCCAAGGTGACAATATGATTTTCGTATACGATCTCTATACTGCGTTTTGGTGTTTTACGGTAATAGTTAAGTATAATATTGCAGGTAAAGTGCGGATAAATCAGATTAATATTAGCAAAATCAATTGCTTCAATGTCTATACTTGAAACTTTCCTTAAAATATTCCTGTTGGTAACTGGTTGCCCAAAAAGCCAGTAGCAATAATCTATTTCATGAAACAAATCCAAGTGTACGCCACCTCCCTTGTTCTCATAAAAACTATAATTTTTTATGCCTTCATTGCCTCTCCATGAGGGCATATAGGAGCCACAATAAACGTTTACCTCATTAATGCTCTCAGCGCAATTTGTTATATATTGTTTAATGAATTTGAGCGCATTCAAAAAACGCAGGTTACAAGCCACATAGTTGAATAATCCATTTTTTGTTATTTTAGCAACATAGTCATAACAAGCTACTAACTGATGATAGATTGGTTTTTCAATAAAAGCTGGAATATTCTTTTCTAATAAGATATCAAGTGCCTTTAAATGCAGATTTGTTGGTGAACTTACAATGCCAAATTTTATATCTTCAGGTATGTCAACGGGGTCATAAATATTTGTAATTCCATCTTCCTGATCTGACGTTCCCTTCGAATTTCTCAGAGCATAGAATAAGATGGTATTATCAATTTGGCGTAATGCACTGATATGTTTTCTTGCAATTGAGCCAAGACCGATAATAAGTACCTTATAACTCATTGATTTTAAATATTTTGTTGGCCAAAAGGTATTCAAGGTAATGGAAGTCTTCCATTTCATCCAGATCAAAACAAAGGTGGTTCATTTCAAAGATCATAGAGAAATCAGTAATGGCTGATTGACATTTATTTTCAAAAAATAATTTTCTAAATGCATAAAATGAGGCATTCATTTCATATACAATGGGGGAGACTTGACGGCTCAACATTTGTGTAGCTGGTTTTTTTACTAACTGATAATAACCTGCTTCATTCTTTTCTACCATATTAAAGTATGGATTTTTCCGTGCTTTTGAAACTGAAAACAGATTATATGCCTTGTCATCTTCAATCAACATTCGAAGACCTTCCATAACTTCATCAGAACTTCGCATAGGAGAAGAAACGTCAAGGTCTATAACATAATCGAAGGTAATGCCAAGTTGAGTTTGTTCATGATCAACAAGATGATATATTACAGGTAATTTACCGGCTGAATCTGTTGCTAGTTCAGTTGGGCGGAGATAATCTGTAGGCAAGCCTAATCCGTTTGCAACATTCTTTATTTCAGCATCATCTGTGGAAACACCTATATAAACATCGGTCATCTTTTTTTGAATATTTAAAGCCTGTTCAATGGTATATTGAATCAGCGGTTTGCCATTCAAAAGCTTAATGTTTTTTCCAGGTATACCTTTAGAGCCTCCGCGTGCGCAAATTGTTATAAGTAGACTCATGAATTCAAAAGTTGTATTACATCTGTTTGCGCTTTCTGAAAATCCTCGTGTTTGCCTATATCCAGCCAATAAGAGAGGAGGGGATAGGAGATAACTTTTCTGCCTGCCGCTATGTTGTTTTCTATGAATGTCGTGGCATCAAGTTTCTCTTTATCCTTAATGGTATCGAGCAGGCTGTTTTTTATAATGTAAATACCGGCATTGGAATAATACGTGTAGGTTGGTTTTTCTTTAACCGTTTTTATTCTGTCACCTACTGTTTCCATTACGCCATAGGGAATCTCAACATTATAGGGGATGCAGGCGACCGCAATATCCGCCTCCTGTTCAATAAAATGAAGGTAGAAGGATTCTAGGTCGATATTGGTCAATAAATCGCTGTTCATAAGCAATATGTCCTTACTTAGATGCTCCCTGGCTAGGGATAATG
>JBBQIF010000383.1:0-3099 GCA_038324665.1 Bacteroidia bacterium | reverse complement strand
TATTTTTAAATTCGGATGGTCCTTAAATGCCTCATTATATAGATTGGCAACTTCGCATCTTTGAGCATTAAAATCATTCAAATGGCCTAATTTAACAGAAAGCACTGCAGCCTGAATAGAATCGAGCCTTGAATTAACACCAACCCTATCATGGACATATTTTACTTTCTGACCATGGTTCGCTATCATTTGAATTTTCTCTGCTAAATCACTATCATTGGTACAAATAGCCCCTCCATCCCCATAACAACCAAGATTTTTAGAAGGGAAAAAAGAAGTGGTACCAATATGTCCAATTGTACCGGCCTTATAGGTGCTGCCATTGGAATAAGTGTATTCAGCGCCTATGGATTGTGCATTGTCCTCTATCACATAAAGGTTATGCTTTTCGGCTATGGCCATAATGGTTTCCATATCCGCGCATTGCCCAAATAAATGCACTGGTATAATCACTTTTGTTTCTGGTGTGATGTGCTTTTCGATTTCCAGTGGATTAAGGTTAAAAGTATCTGTATTAACTTCTGCAAAAACAGGTTTTAGCTTGAGTAAAAGGCAGGCTTCTGCTACAGCTATGTATGAAAATCCGGGTGTTATTACTTCCGAACCTTCAGGTAAATCAAGCGCCATAAGGGCAATTTGCAATGCATCAGTACCATTAGCGCATGGAATAACATGTTTTACACTGAGATAAGCCGCAAGATTACTTGAAAATTGTTTAACAGGCGCACCATTGATAAAATTTGCATGGTCCAATACCGATTGTATGGCAGGGTCAATTTCCTTTTTTAAACGCTGATATTGGCTCGCCAAATCAACCATCTGGATTGGTTTCATTTCTGCATCATTTTCCACTTGCGGCAAATATAATCATTGCATTGGATATTTAAGAACCGTAATTGGGGATGAACTAAATTTTTTGTTTTATATTTGCAGTACTGTGTTAAAAATATTTATAATCCTTCCTTGTTTATACTTGTCTCTGTTAACCCTTAGAGCGCAGGATACCACCAAAACCTTACATAAAAAACCTGAAAGGCCGGAGTTACGGAACATGGCTATGATTGTCCTTTCTTATGCCCGCCATACGCCTGCAGGCAATATGAAAGATCGCTTTGGCGGAAGCAATACTTATGGTGTTGGCGGAGGGTATAAGTTTGGTAACAACTGGCAAGCTGGCGGCGGCTTGGACCTTATTTTCAGTGGAAAGGTAAAGGAAAATAACATGTTCGATTCGATTACCGGTGTTAGTAATAGCATGATAGATGGGCAGGGAAACTTAGCAGTGGTACGCTTGTACGAAAGGGGTTATCATTTTCATTTTGATTTCGGAAAAATTTTCCTTTTGGACCGAATACATAGAAATTCCGGTTTGCTTTTTACGGGTGGCGTAGGGATGCTGCAACATAAAATTAAGTTCCAGTTTACGCGCAATATTTTACCCCAGTTGGAACATGGTGCGTATAAAGGATACGACAGGATGAGCAATGGATTAATGTTGCGCGGATTTATAGGATATCAACGGATGGAACCAGACGAACTCTTCACATTTTATGGAGGGATTGAATATTTAAAGGGCTTTACAATGAATCGTCGTGAACTTAATTATGATACCCGAGTGCGCGATAATACCCAAAGAAACGATATACTTTTTGGTGCAAAAGTAGGCGTTATATTTACCATTTCAGGCAGGAAGGCCGGCGCAAAAAAAGGGGAAGAAGAAAAATTCTATCAATAAAATTTGATGCACATTCTTTATTTTTTATTTGTAAAAAAGGTAGAATTGCTTTTGCCAATTGTGGCGTTCTTCTCGTGGAATAAAAAATTAAAACTGTTTGTTGAAGGACGAAAAGACCTTTTCGCCCGAATCAAATTATCAGATAATCCTAACCGCTATTGGTTCCATTGTGCGAGTCTTGGTGAATTTGAGCAGGCAAAGCCCGTTATTGAATTACTCAAGGAGAAAAACCCTGAGACTAGTATTGTTATTTCATTTTTTTCGCCATCAGGTTATGAACAAAGAAAAGACTATGAATTAGCGGAATATGTCTTTTACCTACCGCTTGATACGCCTGCTAATGCTGAAAAACTAGTAGCATTGATAAAACCAAAAGCAGTTCTATTTGTAAAATATGAAATTTGGTATTTTTGTTTAAAATCCCTTTTCAAGCATAAGATACCTGTTTACTTAATCTCTGCCAATTTCAGAAAGGAGCAAGGAATTTTTTCTATTTGGGGGAAATGGCTGTTCAACCTTTTACCACAATACACGCAAATATTCGTTCAGAATAAGACCACTTTTGAACTGCTTAAAAGAAAAGGTCTAACAAATATTACAATGAGTGGTGACACCCGTTATGACAGAGTTATACAGAATGCCGAAAACATTAAAGAGAATGAGATTATTGCATCCTTCAAAGGTGTTGCTCCATTGCTTATTCTCGGCAGCAGTTGGCCGGCAGAAGAAGATATTTTGGACAGGTATCTTGAACGGATATTAAAGGATAAACTAAAACCCGTAGAAAACATAAAACAACATTATAAAATTATCATTGCACCCCACGATATTAGCGAAAGACATATTAAATCAATAATGGAGAAATTCAATTTGCATGAGCCGTTCCTTTACACAGGCAAACAACCATATCCGAACAGCAATCTAATGATTATGAATACAATTGGCCATCTTGCCAGTGCTTATTATTATGCCGATGTGGCATTTGTAGGCGGTGGTTTTACAGGGCAACTGCACAATATTCTCGAACCACTTTCCTTTGGTGTGCCTGTTATTACAGGACCAGTACACACCAAATTCCCAGAAGCTCAAATGGCTAAAAATTCAGGTGTATTATTTGAAACTACAGATGCTTCTTCCTTCAATAATAACCTCAATATTATTGAACAAAACCGGCTGAATGATAAAGCTAGGTTGTTTATAGGCAACCATTCCGGAGCAACAGCTATGGTATTAAATGCTATCGTCTGACTTGATGTAACTGTAGAAGAAAGTTTTAGTAATGACTATGTATTATTTTTGTTAATTAACGTTTAAATAACCTTACCTTTGCAGCATTAATATAAGTCCGCTTAATAAGCTAAATT
>JBBQIF010000382.1:0-3116 GCA_038324665.1 Bacteroidia bacterium | reverse complement strand
AATGGTAACATGTCTAGTTTTGAAATCTTTTCTTCAGTTGTTCCTAAATACAGAAATGACTATACCTATATTGATATTTATAACAGTACTTCAAATACAATAATAGTTTATAGCCAAAATAGTCGTGATATAATACAGAATTTTGAAAAGTCATCGTGTTTATTTAAAGGATTTTGTTACTATGTAAATTCTAATTTGAAATATTCAGTTGGCACTTGTAATTCCAATGGAGAATCTTTTTCATTTGGTATGTATAGCAATTTCCATAATGCATGGATTTCAAAACATTCCTCAGAATATTTAACTGGGGATCCAAGAAGAAATGTCTATAAGCAGCAACTTTCGAATACTGGAACATCTTATATTTACAACCAAAGTGTTAACATAATGATTCTTGTTGACTCAAATGGTTTTATGCCATACAATGATTATGAACTAACAATTCATCAACCACTAAAACAAAAGTATCAACTTGCAATGCATCTGAAATCAAATGGATTAGCATTTTCTATTCCTATTATATTTTATGATAAAAAAGTACATGATTCTCAAAAATATAGAACGTGGGAAAATAAACTCAAAAGCGGCCTAGCAGACAGTTTGAAGAGTAAGATTAAAATTGTGGGGGGGTGGAATAATGGCGATTATTATGAAGATAAATGGTGTCGGCAAGGTGGTGGGGACTTTATTAAAGATAGTAGTTATCAATTTATTCTTATTCCCGGTAAGTATAGAATGGTGGTTGAAGGTGTGCTTAAATATCCAGATGTCAGTCTCGTAAATCCTGTGGTCTTGCCTGGAGATGATTCTTTTGATAATTATGACAGAAGGACTTACAACAACAAATACTATCAAATGGACATAAAAAAAGTTTATTTAATAAGAGTGGGAAAAAATGGTAAAATTCATGTAAAACAAATACAATGACAACAAATTTCTATCCTAAAATAAGAGATATTGTTAATTTGGATTTAATTCCAGGTGATTTTGAATTCTTGAGAGAATCTATTGAGGACGCACTGGATAATGTATATTATAGAAATTTGATTTTTCAAAGGAGCAAAGAAAGGGATAAATTATTCTTTAAAGCAGATTTGAAAATTGAAAGCGAGTTTCAATTAAAAATACCAGGTACAGATTTAGTTGTTAGATTAAATCCCCCTTTAGAGGTGGAAAATACTCCTTTGGTGACCCCGGGGAGGCTCGAACTCTGACCACTTATTAGGGCTTTTTTTATCCAAATTTATTAAATTTAATCTCATTTTGTACTGATACATCAGGATTTATGTCCGATAGTTATCGGCCTTTTCCGACGGCAGAGCCCCTTCCAAATGGCCATGCAAAGCTAATAAAGATAGAAACTTTTGAATCTGGAATACATTTTATTACGCTTTTTCTAGTAGCCACCTACCGATTGCCATCGTCATCTCAGAGTGAAAGTGGCGTTGAAAACTATTTTGAGAAATAGCACGGATTATTTTCGGGTTTCATCCGAGTATATCTATCGCAGATAAGTTTTTGATTTTTAAATTAGACCCTAATCGGTTTTTATGAATTTAGTTAAGGGAGATATTTCCTTGCCTGTGGCATCGAATAACTGCACGAAATAAAGTCCATTTTCAAAATCACTTACCGATATGGTTTTTAAATCATTAAGAATTCCACTGCACACAGCGCAGCCCATGGCATCACTTATAACATACAAATTATATACTTCAGCACGAATAAGCGTGATGTGATTATAAGCAGGATTCGGAAAAACTGTTGGCTGTTCACTATATAAAGCTTCTTTTAAGGATGCTTTATTCGTAATTATTAAATTTGCAGTTGAAGCATACAAATCATCATTCCATGAAACACTAGAACCAACTGCCGCCGCTACTTTCAGCGATAATCCAAGGGAAATATCGGGAACAAGATTTTTTCTTTTCATACCTAAAACAATTGTTTGCCCGGGTTGATCTACATAAATATTGATATTACCAGAATCTAGGTTTGTGAAATTTTTCTGACTGGCATTTATACCCGCCGCATCCGCTATCCCTACAGTTCCAGTGAATGATGAGGGAGCATTACCTGTAACATAAACACTCAGTAATTTACTGAATGCATCCTTGTTATTTTGGAATCCCCAGAAATTGAAAAAAGTAGTGATTTGTGGATCATTGATCATGATATTAACACCAATATCGAGGGTTTTTGTTGATGATATGGCACCTACCTTAATTCTGAACCAAAGTGAATCATGAACTTCATCGTAATAATATTCCAGTTTGGTTGCATCTAGGAGGGATGAATTGATGCCATCAGTGGGGCTATCATTGATTAAAGTAATCCAACTTTGAGCGCACAGATTTGAAAATGCAAAGTAACTTAACAAGGTCAAACAGATTATTTTTTTTATAGATATCATAGGTTTTATCATTTATGTTGCTCAAACTATAGACAGATAAAAAACCTCGTTTGTTGCATCCTTCAATTAAATCTTTATAGCTAGGATTATTATCTACCTTATTAATCTCCCTATAACTACTACTATCAAATTTCGCATACATTCCAACTAATTGCAAACTTCAACTGATTTTGAGTCATTTTTGGAACAACCATATCCAAATAGTCATATGGATCAAATCGACTTATCAGCATTAATAGAACAGATTCCTTTGGAGCAGCAAGAGATTAACAGACTGAAGATTTTGAAAAACAACACAGATTACTTGTGGTTTTCATAAGGTAAATTTTAAATCTAAAAAAAATATTGAGAGTTCCTTTAAAAAACTGAAAACAAAACTAAAAGGTTCGCACTGCCCTCACATACCCCTTACTTCCCTTGGCATTATCATACTGTTCGCCGGTTGAGAAATTTTGCTGCCATGCATTCTTATTGTCTTTTTGAGTTGAGCTCCAATATCTCCCTGTAATCGTACTATCAATTAACTGTTTGCTCATATAAAGCTTATTCAATTCATCTTTGCTCGGCAGATACCAGTCGCTATAACCTCCTAAAATTAAGTCGCCACAGATTCTTGCTGCTATTTCTGTCGTTTTGCAGGAATCCATAATATTGAAAGTGTTCCTTAGGCCATCTCCTATTCCAATTCCTGTTGCATTGACTA
>JBBQIF010000381.1:0-3120 GCA_038324665.1 Bacteroidia bacterium | reverse complement strand
GGATAGCTGCAATGTGGGCTAAATGTTATATGATTAGCATGTTTCAGCAAAAAAGCATATTTACATTTATTTTTTTCCAAATAATGATCCATATATTGCAGTAAATGAGTGTTATACTATTGAAATATAAAATAGAATTTACAGTTTAATTATGTAAGAAAATTAATAACTAATATAAGGATTAAAAATGACAACGGTTTTAGATTTGCTCCATAATGCTAATGATCCGCAGTGAATACCTTAACGAATATAAGGTATCGATTCAATTTAACACAGGCCGGATAAAGGTGATTGATATGGCTCTTTTCCTGTCTGAATCCATAGACCCTTTGATATCACAATACAAGAATAAAAAAAAGTTTAGAGCTTTCCGCATCGATTCTGGCACCCTCATTTGGGGAGATAATGATATAATTTTCAGCACTAGAGATGTTTTCAGAAGTGAATTATCTCCTGTTGCACATGTAATCTAAAACTTTTTAAACACCATAACTGTCCAGTGCCTAGGTGTTGTGTTAGCCACACCCAGAACAACTTTCGCTTGGAGGAGCCCCGTTTTTCTAGGATAAGGATGTATGACCCGATTCTATGTACTTTGAACTATCTCCACAACAAACCGTTTCCATACACAACCTTCACTGGCGGAACCATCATGTTGAGCTTATTGCACTAAAGGAAGTGTCGTAAAAATTGTTGCTCCGAACATTTTGTTCAGCATCTTTAATAAGTCTGCGTTGGATGCTATTGGCCGGAAAAGATTCTGAATAAATTCTCACTCAAAGCAGCTCAAATTTTCAAGAATGACACACTATCCAAACATCCATAATAAGCGTAGCGCATTAAATACTTAGGTGCTCTTTTGTTATGTGGTTAATGCCCTATGTAATCGCATCAATGAGCATTTTGCATGATGAGCATAACGCTGTCAGTGGACTTTATAATCAGACGTTTTAATATTAACTAACGCCTTCTTCCTCTACAACCCCCATCTTGCTGAATTTTTCAATTCGCTCGTTAATCAAAACATCAGGGTCTTTATCTTTCAATGCTTTGTATTGCTTCTTAATCTCCTTGCGCAATGTTTCTATCATCTGTGGGATATTAGTATGAGCACCTCCCAATGGTTCGTCAATAATACCATCGATTAGACCGTTTTTTAGCATGTCATTGGCTGTTAGTTTTAATGCATCAGCAGCCGTTTCTTTCATGTCCCAGGTGCGCCATAAAATAGAGGAGCAACTCTCAGGTGAAATAACGGAGTACCAGGTGTTCTGCATCATTAATACGCGGTCGCCAACTCCTATACCTAGTGCGCCACCACTAGCACCTTCTCCTATTACTATACAGATGATAGGGACCCTTAAAACAGACATTTCCAGTAAATTTCTTGCTATTGCCTCGCCTTGTCCTCTTTCCTCAGCTTCTAATCCTGGAGAGGCACCCGGAGTGTCTATCAAGGTGATAATTGGGCGTCCAAATTTTTCTGCTAGTTTCATTAATCGCAACGCTTTTCTGTAACCTTCAGGATTAGGCATACCAAAGTTGCGGTATTGTCTTTCTTTTGTATTTCGTCCCTTCTGTTGACCTATAAACAAATAGGATTGACCGTCGATACTGCCAAATCCACCAATCATTGCCTTATCGTCTTTTACATTCCTATCGCCATGTACTTCAACAAAGTCAGTGGTTAAACCATTAATATAATCTAAAGTATAGGGCCTGTCGGCATGTCGGGAAATCTGCACTTTCTGCCATCCAGTTAAATTGCTGTAAATGCTTTTTTTAGTCTCATTGATCTTTTCTGTTAAGGAATCAATGGTATCGGTCATATTCACCTTGCCTTTGGCATGTGTTTCATTCGCTTTTTCTAGCTGTTCAGTTAGTTCTTGTATGGGTTTTTCAAAATCAAAAAACATAATTTTATAGTCTATTTAGAATGCGAAAATATGCAATATTTGTTAAATCGAAATTTGAATTATAAAATATGGCCAGAAACACACTCAATAACGATGGTTACAGGACCGTCATTCACCAGATTTACCTGCATATCTGCGCCGAATACGCCAGTTGCAACTGTTTTTCCACTCATTTCCGAAAGCTGCCTGATAAAGTATTCGTATAAGGGTATGGCTTTTTCCGGACGGGCGGCTTTGCTGTATGAAGGTCTATTGCCTTTTACCGTGTCTGCATATAAGGTAAATTGACTGATCACCATGAGTTCTGCATTGATATCGCCTTGACTTAAATTCATTTTGCCGTTTTCATCATTGAAAATGCGGAGGTCACTTATTTTTTTACTCAAATGGTCGGCATCTTTTTCACTGTCGTCTTCATGGATACCCAGCAATATCATTAAGCCATAGTTAATTTCACTAATGGTTTTATCCTCAATATCAACTGAGGCATTCATCACCCTTTGTACGACTGCTTTCATTCCGATTTATCTTTATCAAGGTCCGGCTTAAAGGTAAGGCCCACCTCAAAGGTTAATGCATACAAGTGATGGCGATTGATGCCAGTGTTGGAGGAAAATGCTTGCATATTAAAAGATGGCTGTATAAAAATGAAAGTATGTTTCCCGTAAATTGGGTTTTCTAACCTGAAGCCGGTCTGGAAATTAATACTGATTCTTGTTGGTTCATCTGTGCCATCCTTCAGCTTGAATACTTTTTTGCCTCTAGCGGAAAATCCATGCAGCACTGCCCTCACATCATGATTGACAAGTCCGGAAATAGAACCGCCAACAATCCAATGAAAAGTGGATGATTGCATGTTCCTGCCACTAATTTGGGTAGAATATAATACTGGAATTGTAAGATACTGATAGCGGTAATTAAAGTCGATATAATTATTGCCAGTCTGAGAAAGATCATTCATAAGGCCAATTTCAGGATGCAGGGTATCTAGAAATTTATAGTCTTCTCTTTTTCGGGTAAAGCCAAAATTCTGGAATTGTATGCCTAACATTAACTTGGTTTTTTTCTTTAATTCTATGCCGTACATCAAGGTGCCGCCAATAGCATCGCGCCATCGGTCCTGTTTTTTGAGTGAATCCCTGAAATAGCTGGAGGTACTGTATTTGTAGGTATTGATACTATTGCCAAGGGTAGGTGCAACTGC
>JBBQIF010000380.1:0-3142 GCA_038324665.1 Bacteroidia bacterium | reverse complement strand
ATTTGAGCATCATTTGTGATCTATCCAAACTTGCAAATGGGAATGGGTGCAATGGCGCACCCGACTTAGTAATTGAAATTCTATCCCCCGGCAATACAAAACACGAAATGGATACCAAATTCAAATTGTATGAGGAAAGTGGTGTTAAAGAATATTGGTTGGTGCAGCCGGAAGATAAAACAATCTTTGTTTATACGCTTGTAAACAACATTTATATTGGCTTGAAACCATTCACGGAAGGACAGATTATGGAGAGCCCTTTATTCCCTGAAATAAAAATAAAAATGGACGATGTTTTTGAGACTATATAAACTTCTTTTTGCTTTTTCAACAGGCATTGCAAAACCACGAAGAATAATTAATAAAAACAGTCTCAACAGGGTTCATATTTTTGAGAAAAATAAGTATATTTGCTTTTGCTATGGAAGAAGTAAAAGAACCTATAACCGATTATCAGATCTTAGATCAGAATGGGAGCTATACTTATTGGGATTATATGCGGTGGCAGTTTTCTGAACGACTAGAACTAATAAGAGGCAAAATATTCCCTATGAGCCCTGGGCCAAATTTGCGCCACCAAAGAGTGCTTGGTAATTTGCATTTATTGATTGGCCCGCTGTACAAGAATAAATCGTGCAGCGCATTTATTGCTCCATTTGATGTACGTTTACCAATTCCTTCTGCCAAAAAAGACACCACAGTAGTTCAACCAGATTTATGCATTATTTGCAATCCAAAAAAACTTGATGAACAAGGTTGTGACGGAACTCCAGACCTAATTGTGGAAATTCTATCTCCAGGCAACACCAAACATGATACTGCTACTAAATTTGATCTGTATGAGGAAAGTGGCGTAAAAGAATATTGGATGATAGACCCAGTTGATAAGCTTATCCTAATCTATAGCCTTATTGATAATAAATTTGTTGGGCAGAAACCATATACCGTCGACCAAAACATTATAAGTCCTCTATTACCGGAAATTAATTTTCCGGTAAATGAACTTTTTGATGATGTTAATTAAGCACCGTTAAAGGCAATAAATCTGCTTTATTAGCATTTATACAGTATGCCATCAAATCTGCTTTTATTTATTCCAATCCTTGCTTTATATGGATGTCAATCAGGTATTTCAGAAAAGGACCAAGCCATTATCAAAGTTTTAAAACAAGACTTAAAAATAAAGGAGAACTTAGCCGAGGGGAATACCTATATATTTATGGCTAAAATGGATGAATACAGCGAAAGAGGGGAAACTGTCGCGCATATTTACAATATACAAAAAGATCTATTATACTATTACGATTCCCTTCAAATTAATGCGCCTGTTATAGCTCAAATAGATTCCTTACAACGCGCTTTCATAAAATCATACTTTTATGGCGTTTCAGATCCGCCTGAATTAAAGAAAGAAGCCGTTAAAGATAGTCTTGCGTTTTACCTATTGAAAAATGAATTCCTTAGCAGGGTGATCGACCTTCAAACCCAACTCCTTACAAAAATGCCCGACCCATGTTTTAAATTCTCTAAGGCTGATATTTTATTCAAACTATCTAAAGAAGAATACAAAGTTTCTGATACCCTTAAAGCTTCATTGAGCAGTTTTTATCACACGTACGATTACACCATTAAATCTTGTAAATTGTTCCGCAATGGCCAGTTAATAGCCAAACCGATTACTATTGCCAATAATCTGCAATATGGTCCTTTGGAAAGTGGCAATTACAAGATTGAAATAAAAGCTGTTAAGGTTAATTCTGTTGACTTCGGACCAATGTTGGAGCGCAGTTTTGATTTTACTGTAAAATAGATCTAAACTTTTTTAGCAGTAATATTTCATTTGTAAACCTTATTTTTGCCTTTTATTCCAGAATACAATGAGAGAAATTCAATTCCGCGAAGCACTGAGGGAAGCCATGAACGAGGAAATGCGCAACAACGACCGCATTTTTTTAATAGGTGAAGAAGTGGCAGAATACAACGGTGCTTATAAAGTGAGCCAAGGGATGTTGGCAGAATTCGGCGCCAAAAGGGTGATAGATACCCCCATTGCAGAACTTGGTTTTGCAGGTATAGCAGTAGGCGCAGCCATGAATGGCCTAATCCCTATTGTCGAATTCATGACCTTTAACTTCTCATTGGTAGCAATCGATCAGATTATTAACGGCGCAGCTAAGATGAACAGCATGACGGCAGGCCAATATAAATGCCACATGGTGTTCCGCGGTCCTACAGGTAGTGCCGGACAATTGGGCGCACAACACTCCCAAAATTTCGAGAACTGGTATGCCAACACCCCGGGATTAAAAGTAGTGGTTCCCTCAAATCCTTATGATGCCAAGGGGTTATTGAAAGCCTCCATTAGAGATGGCAATCCTGTAATCTTTATGGAGAGTGAGCAGATGTACGGATTTAAGGGCGAAGTACCTGAAGAAGAATATATCATAGAATTGGGCAAAGCCCATATCGTCAAAGAGGGCACGGATGTTACGATTGTGTCTTTCGGTAAAATGATGCTAAGAGTTTACGATGCCGTAAAAGCATTGGAAGAACAAGGTATCAATGCAGAAGTAATTGATATGCGGACTGTGCGCCCATTGGATATTGAAACTATTATTAATTCAATAAAAAAAACCAACCGCTTGGTAATAGTTGAAGAAGCATGGCCATTGGCTTCCATCTCCAGCGAAATAACTTATCAAGTGCAAAGACATGGGTTCGACTACCTTGATGCACCGATACGCCGTATCACCACAAGAGATGTTCCGCTGCCTTATGCACCAACACTTGTGGACGTGTTCTTGCCAGATGTTGCCAAAATCGTAGAAGCTGTAAAAGCAGTTACCTACAAGGCATAAATTTATTACTTTCTTAACTGCGGTTTAGCCCTTAATTGCATAAATTTGTAACAATGAATCTCAGGCGCTTCTTTTTGACTCTTTCTTTGGCAGTACTTCTTTCCAACATTAATGCCCAAAAACTAAAAGGCGGATGGTATTTTGCAGTTGCACCTACCCTTGGCAATAGTATCAATACCTACAAATACAGTACCTCCAGCTATTTCAGGGATTCACTCAAAAAACAGGACCGATGGCGCGATGCTATTGGCGGCACCTTGATGTACGGCATAGAATTAAAGAAA
>JBBQIF010000379.1:0-3148 GCA_038324665.1 Bacteroidia bacterium | reverse complement strand
CGGCTTGTTCCTTTTGTTGCCTCATAAGTTCTTCCGATTTCTTTTTTTCGGACAACCATTTTTCATTAAATTCCTTTTTTAATTTATCTGCTATCTCCTTTTCAATATCTGCAGTTAAAGCACTTTCTATGCTGAACTGATGTTTGCAATTGGGGCAGGTTACTAAACTATTATTACTCATGATTCTTGATGAAACACGAACGTACAATTATTTTTTGAAAAATTGTCCTATTGTGGACATTGAGGGATAAAAAAATTAGCAATTTGATTTGTTTTTTCAAAATTAATACTATGTTTGTTTTACCGTAACTGCAATTTGGTAGACTAGTAGTTTGTGGCTTTTGGCATTATTAAGCTCGGTATAATTAAGTATCCCCTTGTTACCTGTATTGTTTTCCTTTTTTATTTAGAAACATTTAATTTAAAAAATATATGAAAAAAATTTACAGATTTATTAAAATCCTACTATTAATCGTAGTGCTTCTCATTGCCAGTTTGCTCACTTATGTTAAAACTGCATTGCCGAATGTTGGTAAGGCACCTGACATGAAAATAGAAGCAACACCTGAAATGGTTGCCAGGGGCGAATACCTAGCCAACCATGTAATGCTATGTATAGATTGCCATAGTACGAGAGACTGGTCTAAGTTCTCAGGCCCAATGATGCCAGGTGTAAAAGGCAACGGAGGGGAGGTTTTTGACCAGAAATTTGGATTTCCTGGAAGTTATATTTCTAAGAACATTACACCATTTCATCTCGGCAATTGGACTGATGGAGAAATTTTCAGGACTGTAACCACTGGTGTCAATAAGGATGGTAAAGCGTTATTTCCACTTATGCCCTATAAGCATTTTGGTCAGATGGATGTAGAAGATGTGAAGGCAGTAATTGCCTACATCCGCACCCTCCCTTCCAATAGCCAGGAGAATAAAGCATCTGATTCAGATTTTCCAATGAATTTTATTATCAATACCATTCCGGAAAAGGCCACTCCGCAGAAACGCCCTGCCGAATCTGATAGCATTGCTTATGGTGCCTATATGGTGAATGCCGCGGGTTGTATAGAATGCCATACCAAGCAGGACAAGGGTAAAATGATTGGTGAGCACTTTGCCGGTGGGTTTGAGTTTAATTTAGGCAATGGTAAAATGGCGGTTTCCGCAAATATTACACCCCATCAAACAGCCGGTATTGGCAGTTGGTCCAAAGAAGCTTTTGTAAAACGGTTCAAACAATATACAGATTCCGGTTACGTGGTGGCTGATGTGAATATGGCAAAAGGCGATTTCCAGACTGTAATGCCATGGACCATGTATTCGGGCATGAAAAAGAAAGACCTTGAGGCCATTTATATATACCTTAGAACAGTTACTCCTCAGGAAAATGTTGTTGTTAAGTTTTGTGATGTAAAGAAATAAATTAAGTACAGATTTAATTTTGAGATAGAATCTGTCATTTTAGCATCATTTGTTTTTTTAATCATTGGATTTAGAATATCTTTGATTAGATTTGTGTTAGCTGCTCAAATAGTCAATACAATGCGTATCTACATTTTATTATTTCTCGCCCTATGCACCAAAAACCTTTTCTCTCAGTTCAAGGCAGATGCTGGTGCGGACAAGTCGTTTTGTATCAATGATCATTCTATTAATTTAAATGGCAAAGGTTTAAACCCAGGGGATACTGGATCATACTTGTGGAAGGAATTAAATACTGGTAATACTTTTACAGGACAAAATTTCACTAAAAATATTGTATTATCAGGGCAATTTCAAGTTGAATTATTGGTTACAAAATTAACTAATGGTATTACCTATACTTCTAGAGATACAGCGCGTTATATTGTAAATGGTCTTCCTCTTATAAAAGTTAACAATATTGATACGATGTGTTCAAATTCAGGCCAATACCAGTTAAATAGCAATTATGCGATTAATGATACCAATGGCAAATGGGGCTGTTATAACCTCAGTTTCAACTTTATCAATGGTTCTTTATTTGATCCTTCTAAAAGTCCAAAATCAAAACAATTTGAGCGTATAGCTATATTTTACACTTATACCCACCCTTTGACGAAATGTATTGATACTGCAAAAGATTACATTGTTGTTCAGTCCGCACCGGTGTTAACGATACTTAACGCTAATCCATATCGAATATGCGAAGGCGATACATTCTTTCTAAACGCTCAGGTTGATTTTGCAAAAGCCCAAACATGGACAACAGTGGGGGATGGCACATTTGGTAATATCACCAAAAAGAAGACTATCTATTACCAAGGTATCCAAGATACAGTGAATGGCAAAGTAATCATTACAATAACAACTAATCCTGAAGGATTATGTCCTCAATCAAGCCAAGATGTGCAATTAATATTGGAACCTTACCCAATATTTAGTTTGCCTCCACATTTTGTGTATTGTGAGCCTGCTAGTATAAATTTTTCCAGTACGGTTTTAAAGCCAAGCGGTTCTGCCAATCTCCGCTATAGTTGGTATTTTGGGAATGGTGACTCGATACTTATGAGTACTAATGGCAAGCCTCAAGGTATTAAATACCCTATATCCATCCCAGAGTGGTATGATGTAAAATTGCAGGTTCACAACCAATGGGGTTCAAATCCAGGAGAGGTTTGCACCAGCACTAAAGATTCGCTTAATTATGCACGGATACTGCCGCAGCCACATGCAGCCTTTACAAGCAACCCATCATTTTACTCAACTTTAGATGCCCCTCAATTTCAGTTTTTTGATAAGACTACCATCAGATGGGGTAAAACTGTAAGCTTTTGGCAATTTGACTCGCAAAATAATCCATGGCGCGATACTTCTTCAAATCACAACCCTGTGCATAATTTCACTGATACAGGATCCTTTTATGTTAGTCTGAGTGCTATGTTTATTTATTCAAAAATAGCAGATCCATTTCTTTTGGATGATGTTTTATGTATTGATACAGTGGGACAGTTGAGAAAAATTGGACCTGCAATGAATGCTAACGCTATCATAATTTACACCATATCGCCAAACGCTCATATTAAGGTTGGTATTCCGTTTAATGGACAAATATTAGCTATTGATGCCTCAGGTGCTATAAAGGAGACCAGAAAGGTGATGGCTAACCAAAGAGCAGATTACGACATCAATA
>JBBQIF010000378.1:0-3161 GCA_038324665.1 Bacteroidia bacterium | reverse complement strand
GGTAGCAATACCGTTAACATCATTAAATATTTTGATGAAAATCAACTTGCTAATGTTGCTACAGTATTCACCAACAAAAAGAATGCTGGGGTAGTCGAAAAAGCGATAGATAACCGGATTGCATTGCAATATTTCAACCGTGCTGATTTTTATAGTACCGAAAGGGTCATCAACCTTGTTAAACAATATCAACCGGCACTTATAGTGCTGGCAGGGTTCTTGTGGCTCGTACCCGAATCTTTTATTAAAGCATTTGATGGTAAAATCATTAACTTACATCCTGCCCTGCTGCCTAAATACGGTGGAAAAGGAATGTATGGTCAATCAGTTCACGAAGCAGTGCTCAACGCAGGTGAATCAGAAAGTGGGATAACCATTCATAAAGTCAATATAGAATTTGACAAAGGAGAAATATTATTTCAGGCAAAATGTTCAGTAACAGAAAATGATTCAGTTGACTCTTTGGCCTCGAAAATACACCTGCTGGAATACGAATATTTTCCGCAAATAATAGCTAAAATACTCCAAGAAAAATGAGACTATTCTTGACTGTATTTTTGATATTTCTTCATCAAGCGTTGTATGCCTGGGGATTTTATGGACATAAGAAAATTAATGAAACAGCCATTTATACTCTTCCTAAACCTTTGTTCGGGTTTTATAAAATGCATGCAAAATTTATTACAGAACATGCGGTGGATGCAGATAAAAGGCGGTATATGATTCCAGAGGAAGCTTGCAGACATTACCTGGATGGCGATTTTTATGAACATTATGCCCCTATAGATACAATCCCAAGGTTTTATAAGGATGCCTGCCTTAAATATGGAGAAGATACTGTGAAGGCGCATGGTATAGTGCCTTGGCAAATTCAAACTGTTATGTTCCGTTTGACAGAGGCATTTAAGTTGAAAGATATTCCAAAAATTATACGCTTAAGTGCAGACCTTGGGCATTATGTAGGTGATTGTCATGTGCCCTTGCATGCGAGCTCAAATTACAACGGGCAGAAAACAGGGCAGGAAGGTATTCATGGCTTATGGGAAAGTAGGTTGCCAGAGTTATTCAATTCAGAATACGACTTATTTACAGGCCTTTCTGTGTATTGTGAGCATCCGCTCAACTCAACCTGGAAAGCGTATGAACAAAGTTTCAGTCTGGTAGACAGTGTATTGAAAACAGAAAAAAAAGTATCCCTTAATTTTGACGAGGCTAAAAAATATACTTTTGAGAAAAAAGGAAGTAATACGATAAAGGTTTACTCACAGGAATTCAGTATGGCATATCACCATGCACTTGGAAACATGGTGGAGGAACGTATGAGGGCTTCTATTATTTTATTGGGAAGCCTTTGGTACACTTGTTGGGTGAATGCAGGCCAACCCGATTTACCTAATATGCCATTAGAGACACTGCCTGCAGAAAAGGAAGATATGATAGATGAGAATAACCCTACCCAGAGAATGCTGGGACGGGATGAATAATTTAATATTTGTAAATTTCTACTTAAACCTTAATTTTGTCTTTACAAGTATGAAAAATATTATCCGAATCAGCGTCCTCAGTATTTTATTGGCATTTACTGTTAAATCTCACAACTATAAAATAGAAAACAACGAATTGATACTACCCTCCCCAATTGTTTTTAAAACTGGCACTGCTGAACTAAAACCTGAGAGTGATTCCACGCTATTTTACATAAAGAATTATTTAACCGACAAACCCTTTATTACTGTTCTCAGGATAGAAGGTCACACTGACAATGTAGGCGATGAAGCTAAAAACCAAGCCTTGTCTGAAATAAGGGCCATGGCAGTTGGTAAATGGCTTGAAAGCAATGGGATTGACTGTAAGCGATTAATTTGTGTAGGTTTTGGTAGTACAAAACCGATTACAGATAATGAAACGCCTGACGGAAGATTAGGCAACCGCAGAATTTCCGTTTTTAATGCTGAATTAAGAAAGGTTAAAATTGGGGGAATGCCATTGGATGGAGGAGGTAAAAAAGCTGGAGATGTTTGCCGTTAAAAGCGCTTTTTAGAACAAAGTATCTTTTACATTATATACGCCACCAACCATCCCCAAGCCATTGGTAACATTAGACTTTAATATAATTGGATCGGCACTCCAGAACGTACTTCGATCCTTATAATCCCTTAATTGCTGCAAGTAGCGGTAGTACTCCTCAGTAAAGGTTTTTATACTAATCTCAAATCTGGGCGTACCATTCACAGTTCCAAAAGGGATTGGGATACTAATAGATTTAGTTTGACCATTGAATGAAATATCACTGAAAAGATAAGCACCATTATCTAGTTTCTTGTTATTTAGGAACACAACATCATCTGAATTAAAATCAAGGGGAAACCATGTATGTATAGCAGCATCATAAACTCTTATACTGAATTCATAATAATTATTAGTGGATGCATTGTCTTTAAAATTAACTGTCAACTGTCCTAATGGGAAACCGGATTTATCCTTTCCAACAGAGTCGATATAAGTGGAACTAGAAGCAATTTTTTCAGGAATACTAATAATGGCAAATGCAGAAGGAAAATCTACCCTGCTTACCTCTATCTTATAGTTCTTTCCTTGCACTGGCTTATATGGCAAAGTGAAAAAACCATTAAAATAATTCATGTTCCCAATGAAAGTATTGTTTTCATATAATTTAACACCGGCATCTGTCAATAAATATCCGGAGGAATCCGTTACCCCTAAAATAGGTACACTTCGACTTATTTCAACTTTAATATTTGCATTGCTATTCAGCTCACCATTGACAACAATTTTTGAGGCATATTCCGGCAAATTAAGTTTTATCTCTTTATCGCAGGAATGTAATAAAAGAGAAAACACAAGTATGTATAGAGAACTTCTAAAATATTTCATTATCAGAATTTTGTATAATAGGTTAAACCGGGGATAAAATTTAAAAAGCCACGCTGGTAGGCCGTTGGCGGAGGGTTGGGATTAGTAGCAGTGCCTTTCGGTGCATTGACGATATAAACAAAGGCAGGGTTATTGCGGCCAAGCAGATTGTATATAGAGAAGTTATAACCAGATTCCGTACCCCAAGTCCTGTTCCTGACTCTTTTAAAACCTACATCTATCCTGAAAGTATTGGCCAGTCTGTAATTGTTCTTAGAAGTATAATC
>JBBQIF010000377.1:0-3233 GCA_038324665.1 Bacteroidia bacterium | reverse complement strand
ATCCCATGCATAAAAATAAGGTGATTTGCCTTTCCAGTTACAGTTAGTAAGACAACTTATTGTAAAAGTTGCGCATAAAGTCGTATCACACTTATTACAGGTATCAGATACTTTAACACAAAGTGTATAAGTGCCATTTTTTGTAATTTGATAATTAATGACAGGGCTGTTTGTTCCAACTACCGTACCCCCTACTTTCCATTCGTAAATAAAGCAACCCTTGACATTTAATGCTAGGTATCCGTTTAAAGAACTCTTATTGTTGGCACAACTATCCGTTGCCGAAAACTTTGAGATTTTAGATTTCCATACGCAAGCTGCATTCAAATTTGTATTGAATAATAAAAACAGGGATGCAAATAAGATTAGCGTAGTAATTTTTTTCATGCGTTTAAACTATAAGTTCGGTTGCTGATTAGACGCAATTTAGCTAAAAGGTGGTATAAGAAATAGTAGTATATTTACAACTACCTGAATTACAGCTAACTAAAATTTATAAACTCCAGTACTCCATCTCATTAAAAGAATGGCGATAAAGGCCCTTCAAATCCAAAACAAATGATTTAGGATTGCAAATAGACTGGAAATAAGCCTCATTAAAGCCCCTGTACTCTTCATGGCTCACTGCAGCAATAACGCCGTCATAACCTTTGCCAATTTTTTCTGCCAAATGGAAACCATATTCCTCAAAAACTTCTTCACTGTCTGCCCTTGGGTCCACAACTTCTACGTTTACGCTGAAACTCTTCAGCTCCTTAACTATATCAATTATTTTAGAGTTACGGATATCTGCTACATCTTCTTTAAAAGTGGCCCCAAGAATCAATATTTTGGCATCTTTTATTTTGATGTCATTATTGATTAATTTTTTGATAGCAACCTTAGCGATATGCGCTCCCATCATATCGTTGGTATAACGACCTGCAGCAATAACACGGGGATGCAACCCTAATTCAACGGCTTTATACGTTAGATAGTAAGGGTCCACACCAATACAATGTCCGCCAACTAGGCCCGGACTGAATTTTAAGAAATTCCACTTGGTTCCGGCAGCTTCTATCACATCATAAGTATTGATATTCATTTTATCAAAAATAAGACTCAACTCATTCATCAAGGAAATGTTCAAATCCCTTTGTGTATTTTCTATAATTTTTGCTGCCTCAGCTACCTTTATAGACTGTGCCTTATGAATTCCTTTGGTAATAATTGAACCATATAAAGAAGCTATTTCTTCCAAGCTTTCAGCATCACTACCCGAAACGATTTTTAATATTTTCGTAAGGGTGTTCACTTTATCACCAGGATTGATACGCTCAGGTGAATAACCCACTTTAAAATCTGTATTAAAAACCAAACCGCTTTCTTTTTCCATTACAGGAATACAGTCTTCCTCAGTGCATCCTGGATATACGGTGGACTCAAATACAACATAATCTCCCTTTTTCAACACCTTACCTACCGTTTTCGAAGCGCCTAACAACGGTTTTAAATCTGGACTTTTAGCATCATCAATCGGTGTTGGTACAGCTACAATATAAAAGCCGCATGACCTGATATCTTCAAGATTATGAGAAAAAGTTATATCTGCTCCCTCAAATTCATGTGCTTCTACTTCTTTGCTAGGATCCTCGTTGCGATTTAGCATCTCTACCCTACTCGGATTGATATCAAAACCCACTACTTTGTATTTTTTAGCAAACTCCAAAGCCAGCGGAAGACCTACATATCCTAATCCAATTATCGCAATTGACTTTTGTTTGGTAACTATATCGTTGTAAATACCCATAATTTTCTCGTGCTATTTTTAAAAGAGTGCAAAAATAGAAATAATATGCAAGAGAAACGAATTGAGCGTATTTTTTCTTTACAATACAATTTTACGGGTTAATAAACCATTACTGGTTTCAATAACTACAACATACAAACCATGTCCAATGATCGACAAATCAGTTTCTTTAGCGCTTGAAACAGCTTGTAAAAGTTGACCGTTCACATTGTATATCTTAATTGAACTTACTTCTACAGATGCAGGTAATGAAATTTTATTGCCAATCACGTTGATATTAACAATAACTTTCTCAATACCGTTAGTCACGGAAGGTGTAAACTTATAGACCGTTCCACTGACAGGCATTCCATTCAATGGAGAACCTTTGTTAATATCTTGAACAACGGTAGGATTGGCCGGATTATTTGTTAAAATTACATACTTTGTACTGGTTACATTTGTTAACAAGGCAGTTGCTCCATTAAAAACCCAAGTGGCCGGTTTCACCTTATTTGCACCATAGTGAAATTCAATGACATTTGTAGTTTCATAAAACCAACATTGAACGTGTAGTGAATCCTGAAGATCCGCTGCAAGACCTGCATTGCGGTATTCAACCTTTAATATCCTGTTTGGCATGCTGCCCTCCACCTTATAGCTTATTAGTGACTTACCGGCACCCTTACTTTTTAAATCATCACCTATAAAACTTATTTCCCCATCATAAGCATTATTAAGGCTTATTGTTCCGTAATCATCAATATACAATGAATCTGTAAGCGGCACACCCCAATACTTAAACGCAAAAGGCATGTCCATAACATATTCCACTACATCCCAATCGGAATTGTCTATTATGGCAGCACCTGTAAGATTTGTGTATGTTCCAGTACTTTTCGAGAAAGTATAATATTGTGCATTTAATGAAATTGCACAAAATGTGATTAAACAAAGTAATATTTTTTTCATGTCACAAATGTAACAAAAAATGTAATTAGATAATATCTCAAGTAATGAAAAATTAAAGTTTTATATCCGCCGCCGCCACTTTATAGGTGAATATTTTTGCATTTTTCAATTTAACAGTTACAGTAAATTCATCATTATCAACTAATGATTGTGCTATTATTTCCGGTTCCCAAACCAACGTATTGAGGCCATATCCATCTGCTAGTGCCTCTTGTTTGAGCACAATATTTTCTCCTTTTCCATTATTCATGGTAACCACAGCACCTTTTAAATCTTGGTCAATGCTAAAGCTCCATTTTTTAAACACCATCATTTTGGGACAATAGCTAGCTGGTGGCCAGGTAATGGCCTGAGATTTATATTTTAAGGTATCCGTTTTATTCGAATTATCTATTGCTAAGATGGATGTATAGTTATTTGAGGTGCCAATACCCATTAATTGAGAGTAAGGATAAAGTAACCAGCGACGATTACCAACTGATGCATGGTTTTG
>JBBQIF010000376.1:0-3235 GCA_038324665.1 Bacteroidia bacterium | reverse complement strand
TGTTGTGGTAGGGATTGTGGATATTGGTTTTCAAGGTAATAATCCCACCTTATTTAATAACACTGGCACTAAAACCAGAGTTGTAAAATGGTGGCAACAGAGCAGTAAAACTGGCACCCCTCCGCTTGGTTACAGTTATGGTACCGAATTTACAGATAGTACATCCATTATCAAAGGCAATGACAGAGATGGCTCGCATGGAACGCATGTGGCTGGTATAGCAGCAGGTAGCGGAATAACTACACCAGGACTGCAATATAGGGGAGTGGCACCAGATGCGGAGTTGGTTTTAGTGTCCATCAAATATGCAAATGATTCGATTGGTGGTAGCGCCCTTGGTGATTATGTGGTGGCTAATCCTACCATTCTTGATGCCTATAAATACATATTTGATTATGCAGATTCAGTTGGTAAGCCGGCAGTTATTAATTTAAGTTGGGGTATGCATACAGGCCCGCATGACGGCACTAGTTTATTTGATAAAGCAACAGAAAATTTAACAGGCAAGGGCAAGATCCTTGTGGGTGCTAATGGAAATGAGGGTGATAATCCTATGCACTGGAATCATAAATTTACAGGTGACACAGCCGGCACAATTCTAATAGAGAATGGCAGAGAGTGGCGCAATCGCGAGAGTGTTTATGTTGATTTTTGGGGAAGTGCTAATACGGATTTTCAGATACAGATCCAGATATTGGACACCAATAAGAATTTAATTGTTAAAACGCCATTCATCAGTAGTGCTTCTGATAAACTCAATATATTTAAACTCAATGCAGATACAGGACAGTTTAATATCACGCTTACATGCGCCAAAATGAATCCTTTAAACGGTAAGCCGAACATTACCATTATGGCGGAACATTTTAAACCGAGGAAATACGTAATTGTGGCCAAGATAACCTCATTGAGTTCAGAAGTGCATGGTTGGAATAGTGGTGCTGTTAAGGAATGGACCAACGGCTCGTTCAGGAATCAGGTTGGCAAAGTTGATTTCAGTAATACTTTTATTACAGGCAATACAGATTATACGAATGGTGAGAATGGTGGTACATCCAAAGCGGTTATTTCTGTCGGAGCTTTGGCAGCAAGGAGCGCCTTTACAAATATTAAGGGTAACCTCATAAATGATTCCGGGTATGTATTACCAGGGAATATTGTGAAATTCAGTAGTAAAGGTCCAACAGTGGATGGAAGGGTAAAGCCAGATATTTCAGCTCCGGGATTTGACGTGCCTTCTTCTATCAACAATAAAGAAATGGAAGGGTGGATGTTCGACAGAACCTTATTAAGATCAGTGTTTAGGAACGATACCAACTTTTGGGTAGCCTTTAGCGGCACTTCGATGGCATCGCCTCATGTTTGTGGGATTGTGGCTTTGCTTTTACAGGCTAATCCAGATTTAAATGTGGATGATGTAAGAACAATTTTGAAATTAACGGCAACAATTAATAGCGCTACAGGAACTGTTCCTAATAATCAATATGGGTATGGTATTGTGAATGCCTATGAAGCTGTTAAAATGGCGAAAGGATTCAGTAGCTTAAAAACAATTGAAGAAGTTAATGATATCAGCATTTTTCCCAATCCAGCTGGCAATGATTTGAATTTAAGATTCAGAAATAATGTTCAAATTCTAAATTACAAGATTCTAAGCTTGGAGGGCAGATCCATCCAGTCACATAAAATATTAAATATCTCAAATCAAATCTGCACAATTGATGTCAAGGATATTAACGCTGGATTGTACATCCTTGAAGTTGAAACAGGTGGACAATTTTATGTATTTAAATTCCTCAAGGGTTAGGCAATTGCTCTAATATTGCAGATTATTATAGATAATGAGCGCTGAATTAGTTTTTTTCTCCCTTTTTTTGGTTTTTATTCTTGTTGTATTGGCCCTTGATTTAGGTGTTTTTACAAAGGATAATAAGCATGTAACATTTAGGGAGGCTTTAACATGGACTATTGTTTGGGTAAGCTTTGCGGCGATATTCTACTTTTTATTAAGGTTCTATGGTTGTGAATTGATTCATGGCATCAATTCTCAAGCTGAGTTACTGGAAATAACCAACAAATACCAACCTGATCTTAAGTTTACCTCGACAGATTTAAATGATAACCTGCGATTATACGACAAAAGAATTTCCCTCGATTTTCTGACAGGTTATTTTATTGAATACTCACTCTCCGTAGATAATTTATTTGTGATAGTACTCATATTTACCTCATTTTCAGTACCGGATATCTATTATAAGAAGGTATTGATTTGGGGGGTTATGGGTGCCATAGTCTTAAGGATGATTTTTATCTTTTTCGGTGCTGCCCTAATCGGTTCCTTTGGTTGGATACTATATTTATTCGGAGCTTTCCTTTTATTCTCAGGATTGAAAATATTATGGACAAGAGATGTAGATGAAAGCATTGATGTTGAGAAGCATCCAGTGGTGCGATTTGCTTCAAGATATTTTTCCGTTTGGCATGATTATGACGGAGGAAATTTTATTGCAATTAAGAATGGTAAAAGGTATTTAACCGCATTATTTGTGGTGGTAATGGTTGTGGAATTTAGTGACCTAATCTTTGCTGTGGATAGTGTTCCTGCAATTTTCGCAGTAACAAAGGATCCCTTCATTGTTTTTTTCTCTAATATTTTTGCCATAATGGGTTTAAGAAGTCTATTCTTTTTATTAAGCAATGTAATGCACCTTTTTACCTACCTGAAATATGGCTTAGGGATTTTACTCGCATTCATAGGCGTTAAGATGATGTGCGAACCTTGGTTCCATTCAATAGGGTTTAATAATATACATTCACTGATAGTTATATTCAGTATCCTTTTTGTAAGTATCATTCTCAGCGTTTTTTTTCCCGCTAAGGATAAAGATTGATAGTATAAAACCATGCGATTATCGAATAGGTTTTAATCCGTTTATAAATGTATGTAATCTTGAATCTCTTATTTTGAAAATTATACTGGGCATACAATTGTTGAAGGAAAGCATCTCGATGGCTTTGCACTCGCTTGTTAGCAATAAATTGCGCTCTTTCCTATCAGTTTTGGGAATTGCCATTGGCATTTTTTGTATCATTCTGGTCTTTACAATTGTTGATTCCTTAGAGTCAAATATAAAAAGCAGTGTACAATCACTGGGCAAAAATGTAATTTATGTAGATAAATGGGAGTGGGTAGGTGGAGGCCAAGATTATCCTTGGTGGAAATATGTGAACCGTC
>JBBQIF010000375.1:0-3243 GCA_038324665.1 Bacteroidia bacterium | reverse complement strand
ACCATTACTCCCCCGGGCAATAAGTACTGGTTTAAAATCACCGGCTGGAAAATATTTTTGCGGAATATCTGAATTGTCATCAATTTTGCCATCTCCTTCAAAATCCCATTTAACCGTTTGTGAACCCTGACTTAAGTTTTTAAAGCTAACCTTTAATGCGGCACATCCAGTATCCTTATTAATCGAATAGTTAGCCCTAGGGGCACGCTTAACTACAATTGAATCTTTAGAGACAAATGATGCGAGGCAACCCAATGAATCAATTACATATAATTTTGGCTTAAATACCTGCTGAGACAGAGACCTGTCGAAAATCTGATAGGTATGCTTATCAAAATTTATTGAATCAAGGTAATTTCCATCTCCATATTCAAGGTAAAACCTATTGTAATATTTACTAAGGTTAGTATATTTAACAGTCAATTTTTCGCATCCTGAGATATTACTGATGGTGAATTTTGGAATTGGACCTATCACCTTTATAAAGCCCTTTTTCACTAATGTATCGCTGCATCCATAAGCGTCTACAATCAGCCTTACATCGCTTCCTGCCGGGCCGGTATTACTATAAAACAAGGTACTTATGGTGGAAAGGTTTTCTGTAATAGTATCTCCTAAACTAAAGTACCAATTATATTTATAAATATAGGGATGGGTTACAGCAGTTACTGTAGCAATGATTGGCGCACAATAATTTAAGGTATCTTTACTATTAAATTTAGCTTTAATATCACTAATTACCATAACCTTATATCCTGTGTCCGTGCAGAGACCATTACCGTAAGTAATTAAACCAATGGTAAAAACCCCTTCTCTTTTGAAAATAATTGCGGGATTCTTTGAGGTATCTTTTGGTAAAATTGTACCGGCATTTACAGAATCCTTGATGAACCATTTGTATTTAACCGCCTGGGCATCCGATGTATTGACCATTTGCATTTTTCTGCCCACGCAACCATAAAAAGGTGCATTGAAATTTGCTTTTACACCCGAAATAACAGAAAATAAGCTAGAAGAATCACTACAACCTGAAGAATGAACATAGCTAAAACCAAAATAAAATGTTCCTGCCTTTTTCACTTTAACTTCTGAAAACAAGCTGGCCGGTGATTGTATTTTAAGGTAAGTAGTATCGTAATTGGCAGACCAATAGGTAGTGGTTTTATAGGGATTCGCGTTCTTGAAATTGGCAGACATTATTCTCTTAGCTGTTACATTCATAGAATATGGATTGCAACCATAGTAGGAAGAAGCACTTGTCTTATACCTCTCCCCGCTTACTAATAATTTCGTTTTAAGTTTAAACGTATCAATGCAGCCCCCGGTTTTTGAAGCAACCACACAACTAATATCATATTTTCCTGGCCATAATCCTGCAAAAAAAACAGTATCTCCAATATCACTTTTATAATAAAAAGTACTATCAGCATGTCGAAGTATCCAAACATGCCTATTGTTCCTATAATATGACGTATCCTTATATACTACATTTAGTCTTGTGGTCATATTAACGCATATATTACTATCTCTAACAACAAATTTAGGTTGGGGTCTTTGTATGATTACTTTCTTTTTGAGAGTAAATGAATCCTTGCAACCCAATACATTATAAGCTACTAATTTCACTGTGTATCTACCAGTATCAGGATAAGTTAATTTAGGATTAACATTGGTATCAGTTTTTATTATTGAATTATTAAGGGCAAAAAATGTCCATTTATAATAATTTCTTGCTTTTGAAGACCCTTGAGGTGTATTATTGCTGAAACTTACTATTTCTCCCGGGCACGCAGGTTTCGGCACCCATGAAAATTGAGGTTTAATGCTATCAATTACGATGGCAGATTTTTTGACTAAGGTATCAATACAACCATTGCTGCCAGTAGCTATCATGCGAACGGTGTATTTTGCATAATATTTTGCTATTGCCTTAAATGGGTCGGCTACACCTGCCTGCAGGCTTGTATTTGGGAGGGAATCAAAAAACAAATTCCATTTTAATGAAACGGAAACACCGTTATTTACCAAAGATAGATTATGAACAAGAAAAGTATCTGGCTTTAGACAACTTAACGGATTATCCACTTTGAAAAAAGCAAGTGGTCCACTCACTGTTATATAATTATTGTAGGCCTTCTCAGATTTACAACCATATTTTTCGTCTGTTATCTTAACACTATAGGTCCCAAAATCTGTAAATTTAACGGTCTTACTTTTGGCACTATCAGCTATTACACTATAACTTCCGGGGGTAATGGTATAGCCGGGATATGCGCTTCTAGCATTCAGGAATTTAAGAGTCATTTCCTTGCCACCGCAAATATTAGTTTTGGAGAAAGAGGCTAATGGGATGAGGCTATCAGCAAATTGAAGGTAATTATTCTTTTTAATGGAATAGCTGCACCCCTTTTTTGTGGTTACTTTAAGTGAAATATTAAATGTATCCGTCGTATTGAATTTAATATTCTTTGGTTGAAATAGAGTAGATGTTGGCGGAATCCCATTTTGAAATGACCAGTTCCAAGCACTTATTTTATTTCCGACAGTATCAGATAAATTGGCAAAATTGACCAGTTTTGGGGTACAACCGGTAAGTTTATCTGCTGTAAATGCCAGTTTTACTGAATCAGCCACAAAAACTATACTATCAATAGTCTTCTTTTCTGTACAGCCGAATGAATCCTTGAGGAACAGGGTCACATTTTTATAGCCTGAAGGATAAGAATACAGGACTTTTAAACTTTTGGGTCCGTTTTTAAAGAGCGTATTGTTCAGCAACCAATCGCGTGAAATGGATTTTGATGTAATATCTGTTAAAATGACGCTGTCATTGTAGTTGCATATCACATTTAAAGTAGAGCTGACTTTTATGACAGGCTTGGGTTTAGCATCAATAAAATTGGATTTTACGATGGTACATTTTGAACCATTTGAATAAGTTAACCTTAAAGAAATCGTATATTTTCCGGGCAATCCGAATAAATTAATATAGGTACTATCGGAGGATACATAGCCATTTCCCATATTCCATTCAAAAGTGGTTCCAGCAATACTATTCAGTGCTTTGAATTTCACAATCTGAGGAGCGCAAATCATCGTGTCATCAGAAGACACGAGGACCGTCCCGCATTGACTAAACCCTTGATTTACAAGGAATAAGCTAACAAGGAGAAAATTTATTTTTAATATAGTTTTCAATGTAGTTTTAGCAAAAGTACTTCAATTTTTCAAGGAAAACAATAA
>JBBQIF010000374.1:0-3245 GCA_038324665.1 Bacteroidia bacterium | reverse complement strand
TTATTGGAGAATCAATGCCAACTGCCAACTTTCCCTTTGCCAACTGGATTTTAGCGACTAGTGGATAGTTGGCAAGAAAGCACCATAGTTGGCAGTTGGCAATGATCTCGGTTTCAGGAAAATTTCATTTATAATAATATTTTTAGTGTGATATTGAAGCAATCAATCGCAAACTCATTTAAAGGAACAAATCTATTCTCATAGGTTAAACCTTTGCCAACTGCCAACTTTCCCTTTGCCAACTGCTTATCAGTGATTAGTTATTAGTTATTGGAGAATCAATGCCAACTGCCAACTTTCCCTTTGCCAACTGCATCATACGAAAAATACATAAAATAGAAATCCCCTTCCACAGCTTCAGTCGAGAAAGGGGATCAGAGTAAAAACCAAGAATGGTTAGGCTTATTTACTCCTTAGGATGTTTCTTGCCGTTTTTAGCACCTTTTTTATCTTTATGTGCTTTCTTCATGGCATCATATTTAATTATTTGCTCTGGTGTAAGAATAGCTTTTATTGAAGTATCGCAAGCAGCTTTCACAGGTTTTATTTCAGTCCTGGCAGCTTTTTTATCGTTAGGATATTTAGCCTTAATAGCTTGTACTTTTGTTGCATTGTCCAAAAGGATAGTATAAGCCTTTGCCCTTTGATCATCAGTCAGCGTCAATTCTGTCTTTAATTTATCCGCTCTTTTTTGGGCAACTTCTTCAGGTGTTTTTTTTACTTTGGCGGCATCTTGCGCAAAAGCACTTACTGCAAACACTACAGCTACGACACTTAAAATTACTTTTTTCATATTTTGATTATTAACACCTATAGGATAGTTTGAATTCAGAAAGGTTTAAAATGATTGGTAAGAAATTTAACGAAGTCGATGAAGGATGCTAGAAAGCGGTTGAAATTTAAACGTTTGTCAAATTTAGATGATTCGCTTATTTCACAAGATCAATAAATATCAGGCAATAGATCTGCATTATAACTCAGAACTCAATGAATTTCATTAAGTTTCTATAAAGCAATAAAAGATTTGGCCATTTCCAATATTTTAAAGTAATTATTTGTAATAGCGAATAAACAAATAAAATGACTTTGATAATTTCAGTCCAATCAAATTCATAATCAATATAAAACAATGTAAGAATTAAATAAATAGAACAGCAGGTTATTGGAATCAATGTTAATATGCAAAGGAATTTTAATTTGCGAAAGAATAAATAGATTACAAAAGATAAGAAATTGATGATTAGTAATATTGCAAATGCATAAAATATTGGCACTAAAATCATATAGCCCATACCATCGCAATAGACATTAGAAACAAACAGAAAAGTCAAAAAAAGTAATAAGTACTTTTTCATCTAACTTATTCTTTTGACAAGAACCGGCCCCTCATAAATAAAGCCTGTATAAATCTGAACCAATACCGCACCATTCTTGAACTTTTCTTCAGCATCTTCTTTATCTAATATGCCGCCAACGCCAATTAAACCGACCTTGCCTTTCAGTCTTTCGTTTAAATAGGCCAGCACTTCTGTTGATCTTTGCATCACCGGTTGGCCACTTAAACCACCCATGCCTATTGCTTCTATAGTTTTTTTATCTGTCAATAAGCCTTCCCTGCTAATAGTTGTATTCGTTGCAACAAGACCATCTATGCCTGTTTCTAAGGTGAGACTGACAATATCATCCAATTGTTCGTTGGTAAGATCTGGTGCTATTTTTAAAAGGATGGGTAAGGTTGGTAGTCCACTGCTTATTTTTTCTTTTCTAATGGCGATTAGCGCATTTAGAATCTCCATCAGGGGTTTTTTATCCTGTAATTCCCTTAATCCTGGTGTATTGGGGCTGCTAACATTTACCGTAAAATAATCAACACAAGGGTATAATTTGTCAAAACAGATTTTGTAATCGTTGATAGCAGTTTCATTTGGTGTTACTTTATTTTTACCGATATTACCGCCAACAATCAATCCTTTTGGCCTTGTTTTTAATCGTTTAGCAATTATTTCAACACCATCGTTGTTAAAGCCCATTCTGTTGATAATGGCTTTGTCTTTTACAAGCCTGAAGAGGCGGGGGAGGTTGTTGCCTAGCTGAGGCAATGGCGTTACGGTACCTATTTCAACATGCCCGAAGCCCAACAATTGCATAATTCTTAAATATTTGGCATTCTTGTCGAATCCTGCAGCTAACCCGGCCTTGTTAGGGAATTCAATGCCGAAAGCATTAACGGTTTTTTGAGCCTTATTGGCATAAATACTTTTGATAATAATAGAAACTCCGGGAATTAAGATTAAGAAAGAAAGGATGTTCAATGTCACATAATGTGCTCTTTCTGCGGACATAAGGAACAGTAACGAACGGATAAGTTTAAACATTTTAATTATACAGAATGGTTAGTTACTGCAAAGAACTGCAAACAATAGAAACCAAACAAGCATAAAGATTGTTAATATATAATCAATTTAAATAAGGCTTGGCTCGTGTTTTTTTAACAAATTAGGATAAATTTGCAAAAAATATTAAATCATCAGTACATGAATTGGATAACTACTTTTTTAAAATCAAGCATCGGTAAGAAATTACTGATGGGTCTCACAGGATTGTTTCTGTGCGCATTTTTGCTAGTGCACGTGTCGGGCAATTTACAGCTATTTAAAGACGATGGGGGCTTGGCATTCAATACCTATACTGTTTTCATGACAGGGAATCCATTGATTAAATTCATCTCTTATGGTTTGTATGCTACCATTTTGTTCCATGCTTTTTGGGGTTTATACCTTGTTTATGAGAACAGAAAAGCCCGTCCTGTTCAATATGCTGCCTATAATGGCAAAGCCAATAGCCATTGGACTAGCAGGTGGATGGGGGTTTTAGGCACTATCATACTGGCCTTTTTAATTTTTCACATGTGGAATTTCTGGGGCCAATATAAATTCGGCACCATGCCATACAGCGAGTACGTTAGGAACATCAATACCGGCGAATTGACTTATGATTTGTATGAAGGCGAGATAGTAGGCAAGATGGAAAATTTTGTACAAGATGGCTATGAGGTTACCAGGGTTAAGGATTTGTACATGGTCGTGGAAGATGCGTTCCAGGAGTGGTGGGTGGTATTGATTTATGTTATTGCCATGGCTGCTCTTTCATTTCACCTAGTACATGGTTTCAAGAGTGCATTCCAGACAGTTGGTATCAACCACAAAAAATATAACGGTTTAATAAAGTACATTGGAATCTGTGTA
>JBBQIF010000373.1:0-3248 GCA_038324665.1 Bacteroidia bacterium | reverse complement strand
CGTAATTGGTCTCGTAGTAGGCCTCGCCATTGGGTTCTTTGCCGGAATGCCATTGGTTAAAAAACAAAACCAGGCACAAGCCAATTTATTGCTTGAAGAAGCCAAAACAAAGGCTGAGTCTATAAAGCAAACCAAAATGTTGGAATCCAAAGAGAAATACTTAACCCTTAAATCTGAATATGACAAAGACGTGCAAAGGCGTAATTCAGAACTACAAGGGTCTGAAATGAGAGTGAAGCAAAAGGAACAGTCGCTAGAAGATAAGTTAAGGGGTATCAAGCAAAAAGAAACAGATTTGGACAGAGTTAAACAACAGGTTTCCAGTCACCAGCAGGCTTTGGAAAAAAAGGAGCAGGATATGGAACAGGTTAGGCAACAACAGATAAAAATGCTGGAAAAAGTAGCCAACCTTACTGCCGAAGAAGCAAAGACCCAAATGATAGAGGCTGTTAAGGCAGATGCGCATAACGAAGCCATTAGCCAATCTAAATTAATTATTGAAGAAGCCAAGCTGAATGCAACTAGAGATGCTAAAAGGGTGGTATTGCAAACCATACAAAGGACTGCAGCGGAAACAGCGATAGAAAATACAGTGACTGTTTTTAACCTTGAGAATGATGATGTCAAAGGCAGAATCATTGGAAGAGAAGGTAGAAATATCAGGGCACTTGAGGCGGCTACGGGAATTGAAATCATTGTAGATGATACCCCGGAAGCCATTGTATTATCAGGTTTCGACCCGGTAAGAAGGGAAATTGCCCGTTTATCATTACACCGCTTGGTGGCCGATGGTAGAATTCACCCCGCCAGGATTGAAGAAGTAGTTGAAAAAACCAAGAAAGACCTTGAACAGGAAATCATAGAGATTGGGCAAAGAACTGTGATAGATTTAGGAATTACAGGCTTACATCCAGAGCTAATCCGTATTGTCGGCAGAATGCGTTACCGTTCATCTTACGGACAGAATTTATTGAAACACAGTAGGGAGGTGGCCAACCTTTGTGCTACCATGGCTACTGAATTTGGACTGAACGCCAAGTTAGCTAAGAGAGCCGGACTTTTACACGATATTGGTAAAGTGCCAGAAGATGATGCTGAAACACCACACGCCTTATTGGGAATGAAATGGGCAGAAAAATATGGGGAGCATCCTGAGGTTATCAATGCGATAGGTGCCCACCACGATGAAATAGAAATGACCAGTATGTTGTCGCCAATTATTCAGGCTTGTGATGCCATCAGTGGTTCACGTCCTGGAGCAAGAAGAGAAGATACTGAGCAATATATTAAGCGTTTGAAAGACCTCGAAGGTTTGGCTATGAGCTTTAAAGGTGTTGACAAGGCATTTGCCATTCAAGCGGGCAGGGAACTGCGCGTAATGGTGGATAGCGAAAAAGCGACTGATAACGAAGCAGATAATCTGAGTTTCGAGATTTCTCAAAGAATCATGAAAGAAATGATTTACCCTGGGCAAATTAAGATTACTGTTATCCGCGAGAAACGGGCGGTGAACTACGCGAAATAAACCATTTTAAAATTAAAAAAAGCGCCTTGATTGGGCGCTTTTTTTATGCATTTATTTAAAACAAAGTATAAGTAAAGCCCATATCCACCGATAAATAATAGTTGTGATTATTGTTCCAGCTTATTGTAGTTTCATGGGTGTATTTATCCAGGGAAACACTAGCACTAGGACTAACAGAAAGATTATAGTAAAATCTTGGTGAAAAGAATTTAAAGACACTAAGCCTTGGCTGAAATTGGGTGCTTAAATCTTGGTTGAAACCGCGGCCATTATTGTTTGCTCTAACACCGTATACATCATTTGTTAATCGGGTGTTTAAAGATAAGTCCAAACTGATATAGGTTCTCGTGTTAGGCTGGAACAAGTAACCCCAATTCGCATTAAAATAATATTGCATATTGTCAAATTTAGATTTTGATACTACGGAGTTAATATGACTTATCATGTATTGATAGTTGTTAAAAGAGAATCCGCTACCAAGCGTTGCATTAAAACTTCTTTGCACATATAAACTTGCTTGTTTAGAACGGCTGTAATTTAATTCAACACCATTAAAGAGCCTATTTTGCTTATTATTTGTTCTGGTATATTCTACAGTATCAGCAAGTTTGTAACTGTTGTTATAATCTGAGGCTTCACCGATACTAATATAATTTGCAGACCATCGCTTACCTGAATATCTTTGAAATCTGTTGGCATAAAGCCAGTTGTCGTTAATCGTTGTAAAATAGCGGATATTGCTTGTTGGGTTAATGCCATTCTCTTTTAACATACTGTCTAGTAATGTTAATTGGTCAATCAACCTGAAACGGTAATCTATAAATCGGGTATTATTGATTTTTGTAATACCCTTGGCGATATTTTCAACTTGTTCGTTGGTGTAATTACCTATACCGGCTTTTTTCTTCAGGTCTTTTAATAAGAACATGGCAGTAACAGCATCCGTTACATATTCAAGCCTTCCTTTTCCCTTTCCCAAACTTCCCTGATAATTTCCATTCTTCCCATCTGAAAAGTTACTTTGATAGATAGTCGGACTTTTACTGAATTGTGAATTATTGTTTATGCCTCCATTAACGTTAAAATTAAGTTCCGTAAAATTTAAGCCCTTATAAAATCTATTGGTTGAATTATAGCCTAAATAACTATAAAATGCATAATTTTTATTGTTAACAGCGTCATTCGTTGAGTATTGTATATTCATATTCACAGATTCTGTATGTTGTAGGTTTTCTGTATTGATTACTTTGTAATAATTGAAGGGTAGGTTGGTATTAATGTTAAACCTGTTGTCATCTAATTTTATTTTTGTTAATGCACCTGTGCTCCTGTTTTGTGATTTATATTGATATAAATAATAGTCATTATTCCCGCTGAATCTAAAATCAAATCGTGCAGACCGGTATTTCTGGAAACGGTACTTATAGTTGTTTAAATTGAATTCCTGTGCTTTAAGCGTACAACTGATAATGATGAAGGTAGTAAGTAAAAGTAATTTGTTCATAGGTTGAAAAGTGAAGGTTTTAAAAGCTAAATTATTAATAGACAATAATTGAGCCAATGAATGATAACCTATATTTTCCCCAGTGTTTTTGCGAGGTTCAGTTTTAAATAAACTGAATAACCATATTGGAGTTTTGCATATTCAAAATCATAAAAAGGTTCAAACCTCATATCTAGGAATAAGTTCTCGTATATCTTTCTGGTGTAAAATAATCTGGCG
>JBBQIF010000372.1:0-3254 GCA_038324665.1 Bacteroidia bacterium | reverse complement strand
TACAGTCAACTATATAATCGCCCAGATTTTATAGCCAATGATCCTGTGCAGATTCCACATCTTTTCTCCAAACAACAGGACATTGAGATCATGGGTTTTTTTGCCGCCATATTGGCTTGGGGACAGCGCATTACAATTATCAATAATTGTAAAAAGTTAGTTTCATTTTTCGATGGTGCCCCACATGATTTTATCCTGAATCACCGCGATAGTGATCTAAAAAAGGTTGAAAAGTTTGTTCATCGCACATTCAATGATACCGACCTGCTTTCTATCATTGCTTTCATGAAAATAATTTATCAAAATGACAGTAGTATGGAACAATCTTTCGCAGCCCATATCTTGCCGAAGGATCGCAATGTGGAAAATGCATTGAATGGCTTTAGGAAGCAATATGAGGATTCTACAGCCCATGTTCAAAGAACTACCAAACACATAGCCCATCCAAGTGCAGGTAGTGCTTGTAAGCGACTCAATATGTTTTTAAGATGGATGGTAAGAGAGGATAATAATGGCGTGGATTTTGGCCTGTGGAAGCGAATAAAATCCTCTCAATTGATATGTCCATTAGATTTGCATGTCATCAATGTAGCAACAAGGATTGGTCTGCTTCAAAACCCTAAAAGCGACTGGAAAACAGCCGTTTTATTAACCGAGCAATTGAAAAAATTTGACAAACATGACCCAGTGAAATATGACTTTGCCTTATTCGGTATGGGGGTTAATAAGGTGGATATTTGAAGGGAGAGTTGTACGGTAGGCAGTAAGGAAGGCAGTAAGGAAGGCAGTAAGGAAGGCAGTAAGGCGGTAATGAAGGCGGTAAGCAGTATGCAGTAAGTGTACCACCTAATAACTATTAACCCAATAACCTAATAACTATTTCCAAAATTTAATTTAGCTTCGCAAACATGATACTAGTAGCAGATAGTGGAAGCACTAAAACAGATTGGTTTTTATCTGACGGGCAAAATGTTGAAGTTCGCTTGGAAAGTATAGGTTTGAATCCAACTTTCCGTTCAAAAGACTTTATAGTAAATATTCTAAAAAAAACCTTTGTTAAGAATGAAGCCGCAGCCATTGAAAAGATATTTTTTTATGGTGCAGGTTGCAGTAGTACGGGTGAAATTGGCAGAGTACAAGATGCCTTAGATGAAGTGTTCGCACATTCAAAGAATTATGTAAGTCATGATATTGAAGGAAGCGCTATTGCCACATGCGGCAGTAGGGAAGGGGTCGCATGCATTTTAGGAACAGGCAGCAATGCTTGCCATTGGGATGGACATAAGATTACCCCACAAATACCTTATTTCGGCATGGGGTTTATTCTCGGGGATGATGGTAGTGGGAGTCATTTGGGAAAAGTGCTGCTAAGGAAATTTCTCTATAATGAAATGCCTAATGAGATTAGGTCGGAGTTGATAAAGCTAGGAATTACGAGAACAAACATTGTTGAAAATGTTTACGGCAAAGAGGGTGCGAATGTGTATCTGGCGAACTATGCCCGTTTTGTGCAGGATAATATTGCACACCCTTTTATACAAGAGATTGTTTGTCATTGTTTTCGGGAGTTTTTTATTACCCATATTGTTAAATATGAAAATTATACCTCCATCCCAGTGAATTTTGTAGGTTCGGTTGCCTTTGTTTTCAAGGAGCAGTTGCAACTTGTAGCAAAGGAATTCAAAGTGAACATTGAAACAATTATCCAACATCCTATAGATAATTTAATGGCTTTTCATTTGGGCCGTTGATTATGTAAGAGAATTGGCAGTTGGCAGTATGCAGTTTGCAATGATCTTCAATAGTTGCGAGATTATCCTTTTGATGAAAATTATGGAGAGTAGGTGCCACAAAGCAACATTTTAGCTGTTAAAACCATCTCGAAACAGCTTTGATTCACTTATTTTAAAACATTAAAATAGCAATAATTAACTTTACAATAGCAAGCAGTTGCAGTTGCCTTTTCACTCTGAAAGGAGGAGCTTAAGCTGAAGCCAAATTGGAGTAGCAATCAAACAAGGTAGGAAATAGGTGATCTGCCATTTGCAATATTATCTTTTCCTATTGCCAATTGCCAACTGCCAACTTATTTCCTCATTAATATAGATTCAATTGATATTAACTTAAAATTGCAGATTTTTATTTGTGCTTTAATTTATTCCATTATATTGCACGTTTTAATATGAAAGACAAGCGTTATATATTAAGTGGTGCGGGCAGCGGAATCGGTCGTGCCATAGCAATAAAACTGGCGAGTGAAGGGGCTGGCATTATCCTAGCTGGCCGCAATGAACAAAAGCTGGAAGAAACACTCAAACTTTTGCCTAAAGGCAATCACCTGGTAATTACTACAGATATACGCAAGAAGGATAATTGTGATGAAGTTTCCAGTATCCTCAGCGGTATGCACCTCGATGGAATCATTGCCAATGCAGGGGTTGGAGGCGAAAATCATTATGGTGAAGAAGACCGTTGGAATGAGATCATTGATACGAACTTAAATGGCACCTATTGGTTTGTCAATTCTTTTTTAGGTCAGTTAAAAGAAAGCAAATCTGAGCATAAACATATTTTATTGACCTCAAGTGTGCTTGCCCGTTTAGGTGTCAAAAACTATACAGCCTATTGTGCTTCAAAGGCGGGTCTTTTAGGGCTTATGCGAAGTTGGGCCATGGAACTGGCAGATGATAGAATTTTAGTAAATGCCATCAGTCCAGGATGGGTGAATACGAATATGGCAAGGGAAGGTATGGAAGGTATTGCTAAAAGTCTTGGAATAAAATATGATGAATTTCTTAAAATTGCGATGCATAGCGTGCCACTAGGTCGCATGGCAGAGCCAGAAGAGATTGCTGATTTGGTGCATTATTTACTAAAACAAACCGCCATTACTGGGCAGGTTATAGATATTAATTGTGGCTCTGTAATGAGTAGCTAAGGAATTTTTGATTTAGAAATTTTTCATTTTTGATTTTTTTGGTAAAATAATTTTAGGATTTATTGATTTTCAAATTTTTGGAGAACATCTCCTGCCGTTTTGCCAAAATTCATACTGAGTATCGACTATAAAATTAGCAACAAAGCTTTCATTAATCCTGAAGGGATTATCTATTTATAAAAAAGAAAAATAGGTTGGTATCCGACCCCAAAGTGGGTCGTATGTTGTTTATCGTTGTGTATTATAGCAGGTGATTAATGGTTAGCCCAATAAGATTTTTGGATTTTGGGTTACTTTTATGCAAAGTTAATAATTG
>JBBQIF010000371.1:0-3270 GCA_038324665.1 Bacteroidia bacterium | reverse complement strand
TTTTCCCCTTTGCCAACTTTCCTTGCTTCGTTGCCAACTGCCAACTCTCCCCATGCCAACTTTCCCCTATTCCCCTATCGCCTTGTACAAAATATCCTGTATCCTCGTTCTGTAATTGCCCTGAATCAATTCTTTGTTCTCTTCTTCGGGGCAGATGCGGTTACTTAGAAATATGAAGACTAGATTTGATTTGGGATCGGCCCACGCACAAGTGCCAGTGAAGCCGGTATGGCCAAACATAAGGGTACTGCCCATCGTACTGGCTGGACTTACGCGATTACTGAAATCTGGTTTATCGAATCCCAATCCCCTGCGGCTATCACTGCGCTGGTAAGAAGTGAATTTTGTAATGGTGGCTTTTGAAATATAATGATGGCCTTTGTACGTCCCGCCATCATTGAGCATCTGCATAATAGCACCAAGGTCCTGGACAGTTGAAAAAACACCCGCATGTCCGCTTACACCTCCCAGCATTGCAGCTCCGGGGTCATGCACATAACCGCAAATCTCCTGTTGACGGAAAAGGCGATCTTCCTGAGTAGGAGCAATATTTTTGAGGTCTTGGGTTTTCCACGGAAGGAAACCAATATGCTTTAATCCCATAGGTTGATAGAAATTTTGTAACACATATTCATCAAGCGGCTGACCACTTATTTTTTCAACTACTAATTGCATCAACATCATGCTGAGATCGCTATAACGATAGGTATGACTCTCTAGTTTAGAACTAAAAATGCGCTTGTAAATAGTATCTCTATTGGCCTTGAGCATAAAGAACTTATCAGCTACTTTAATACAATAAGCACTGTCTTCTTTTTTGCAATAAATGCTGTCAATATAGGGGAGGGTTTCCTTATAAAATGGAATCCAGGCGGTTAGTCCTGCACGGTGTTGCAATATATCAGAAATCAAAAGGTGTTCCTTATTCGTGCCTTTGGCCTGGGGTAAATAATAGCCCAAAGTTTTATCAATATGGAGTTTTCCTTCGTCATATAATTTCATCACGGCTAAGGTGGTTGCTGCTATTTTAGTGATAGAAGCGATGTCATAAATGGTAGTGTCATTTACTGCTTTCTTTTTGTTGTAATTAAGATAGCCATAAGACTTGTTGAAAATTTCTATACCATCTTTCAACGCATAAACACGACAACCAGGTGCCGCTTTTTTTGCAATGAGTTGGGTCACAACACCATCAATACTTTTAAGTGTTTCTTCGTCTACTATTGGCTTTTTCTTTGCTAATTCATTGACAGTCGCATTTGTATTTGCAACATTTTGTAGGCGCACAGGTACTTTACCAGTTGGTTTTAATTGACCAGTAATTATAGCCATTGCCGATTGGTGATAAGGGTCAAGGTCTTCGAAAGCAGCTACAATGGTTGCTTTATTGCTAATGTATTGCAGGGCATAAGGGTTGCAAAAACCAACTACTATTACATTTTTAGTAGCCGCTAGAAGGTTAATGAGTTTAAAATCATTGGGCGTATAGCCTGCGTTTTGTTGACTCCAAATTTTAGGTTGATGTAGACTAATGATAACTGTCGAATAAGCCGCAACTTTTTTTAACAATATCTGCTGTGTTTTGTCAGGGCTATTTTTTTCTGTTTTTAATATGTTATCTATATAGTTGGCCTTTAAATAGGCTGACCACTTTGAACTATTGCTTTCACCTATCGTAATGGCAATTGTTTTTTTTGCTGATAACAGTGGGATTCTTTTTTTTGTATCAGTCACAATTGTAACTGTATTATCAGCCACTTGTTGCAACAGTCCCTTATTCTCTTCACCTTTCAAATCATTTTCTAGGTTGTTGAGATCTATCGGACGGTATTGATTCAACCCTGCGAACTGTTTCCATTTCAGAATTTTCAATACCCTACTATTAAGTTCGGTCTCAGTTATTTTTCCTTCAGATACTGCTTGTTTAATCAGGGCAATTGCGGCGGGTACATTCTCACTGAAAAGCAATATATCATTGCCCGCTAAGAATGCTTCGAGGTCAGCCTGGCCGGGCGAATAGTATTTGGCAACACCCTTCATATTAAGTGCATCGGTAATTACCAACCCTTCGAAATGCATGCGTTGCTTAAGTATTGTATCGATAATGTATTTTGAGAGGGATGCCGACCGATTGGGACGATTATCAAGTTGTGGGTAATTAATATGTGCCACCATGATAGAGGCTACACCTTCTTTGATAGCATAATAAAATGGATACAATTCCGAAGTGTCAATCTGTTCTAATGATTTATCAACAACCGGCAAGTCATGGTGCGAGTCAACTGAAACATCGCCATGTCCCGGGAAATGCTTGGCACATGACAATACACCTTCCATCATCATGCCTTTGCTATATGCTGCACCTAATTGAGCTACTTTGTATTTGTTATCTCCAAACGAGCGGAAACCGATAATGGGATTTTTAGGATTGTTATTGATGTCTATATCCGGGGCAAAATTAATATGTATCCCCATTCGCTTACATTGTTTTGCAATGGCAGCCCCAACCTCATACATCAGAGAATCATGGGCAAGGGCACCAAGTGTTATGGCATAAGGGAACTTTTGTGTGTTTTGCAAACGCATGGCAAGACCCCATTCACCATCTATTCCTATCATCAAAGGAATGTTTGATTGGGCCTGATAATAATTGGTGAGGTAGGCTTGTTTAAGCGGATTGTCCTGAAAAAAAATAAGACCACCAATATGATAATTCAATATCAGATTATCAATTTCAGCAGTATGAGCAGCATCTTTATTGCTATATGCGGCCACCATAAACAATTGGCCTATTTTTTCATCGAGCGACATTGTTTTAAGTTTTGCATCATACCAGAATGCAGCATCCTGGGCTATTGCAGAAAGCAGGAACATAAAAGAAAATAAGAGTAAAAAAAGACGATTAAAACGCATGATAAATTATAATGCAAAAATAGGGCAAATTATTGCGGCAATGCATTTATCGCATGAATGGATACTAACAGTGGCGAGTAAAGTGGGCAATACTTTTAATCGCAAATACACAAATCGGATTCACAGTAAGCGCACAAAGTTTTTGATTGCTCTGTGCTCTTTGTGTGGTTTTAACCTTCGTGTCTATGCGGTTACTGACTCAATAACAAGCTAAACTACACATTGTCAAATCTTCAAATTTTCAAATTGGCTCTACCTCTGAAAAGCTGCCTGCCTTTTATTCAGGAATGCATCGGTGCCTTCCTTAAAATCAGCAGTGCTGAAAGACTGGGCAAATTCTTTTATTTCTGCTTTAAG
>JBBQIF010000370.1:0-3302 GCA_038324665.1 Bacteroidia bacterium | reverse complement strand
TCATAATATATCTGGAGCAACGACATAAAATTGTTTAAACCAATTGTCTAACAACGACAATTAAATCACTATAAAAAGTTAGTCAAATTAGGAAAACCTGTTAAATTCCGAAAAGGAAAGCGAATTCAAAACTAATATTATTAGCCTTATAAGTACCGTTCTTAAACCGCGGGAACACATCCTTATAATCAGGCGTAACGTCGGGATCAAATTTATTGGAGTAAATATTCGTTAAGCCATACTTACCGGTAAATTGCATTGAAATACCACTTCCTATTTCTTTCCTTAATCCACAAGCAGTAGAAAAATCATAATTTTTAAATGGCAATCCATTGTGTAAAACTTCGCCGTATTGCCCTAGTCCCTGCGACACACTGCTTTTAAACAAAAAGCCAAACTGCCCACCCATTATTAGATGGAATGGGAACTTATTTTTATTTAATTGTATGCTTAAATACACTGGCAATTCAGCATAAGATAATGAAATTTTACTGAAAAATGTATTGGAAGTATCAGAAGGTTTAGAAAACTTACTACCCTTGAAGGTAAGATTGAGTTCCCAATGGAGTCTCAAGGTTTTGGACTTGTTTAATGGAATAATATCAAACATACCGGCACCTGAACCATATAGCGGTTTTGCTTTGTCGAATGCGGTGCCAAGAAAAGAATGGCCGCCCATGGTAAACTTAACCCCAAGTTGTGACTTTAACTTTTCTGATGTATTAATATTCTGTTGCTGAAGGGGCGACTCAATATATTCCCCTGAAGCCGAGGTCGTGTCTTTTACCTGTCCACTAAGTTGCGAAAAGTACGAAAAGAGGAAAACCAATATCAAATATTTATAGCGCATCAAGTTTTTTTCCAGTTAAAGCATTGCCAATAGCTGTGTCCATTAATCTTTCAGCAAATGGCCGTGTGTATTCATTCAAACGCTCCGTACCCAAATTTATTGCATCACGTTCGTTATTCTGAATAGCAAAGGTAAGTTCTTTCATTAATAGCTCAGTTTCAGAAATTTCCAATCCAGTTAAAAGGGCAGCATTGGTGTTTATCAATTTTTTGCATTGGTAAAGCATTTGCTCAGCTTCCGTTTTAGATTCAGCTAAAAGACGCTCTTTCATGTCATTTTCTGCATTTTCAAAACTAGCCAATAGCATATTTTCAACTTCAGCATCTGTTAAGCCATATTGTGGTTTAATATCTATCTCCTGCTGAGTATTGGAGCGTAATTCAGTGGCATTTACTTTCAGAATACCATCTGCATTCAATAAAAATTGTATGTCAATTTTAGGAAAACCAGCAGGCATTGCTGGTATTTTGTTTAAAATAAATTCGCCCAATTTCCTATTGTCCTTCACCAATTCCCGTTCACCTTGGTAAACAGCTATTTTCAGGTTTGCCTGACCATCTATTGATGTTGTATATTGCCTTCCTGCCTTTTGTGGAATCTTACTGTTCCTTGGAATAATCGTATCCATAAGTCCACCAATCGTTTCTATCCCAAGGCTAAGCGGTGTAACATCTAATAGTAGCAAATCCTTGCGGTTGCCTGCCAATATATCTGCTTCAATAGCAGCACCCATTGCCACTACTTCATCCGGGTTGAGCTTATTGTGCAAATATTCCTTATTGAAAAAACGCTTTGCACTTTCAATTACCAATGGCACGCGTGTACTTCCTCCTACCATCACAACTTCATCTATTTCACTAATGCTAATGTCTGCATCCCTTAATGCTTTTTTACAGCAATCAATGGTTTTATTAACAATAGCCATAATTGCAGAATTAAATTCTTCCTTTGAATAATCAAAATCATGCGTGGTACCGTTTAATTCAATCCTGCATGAGATAGTATCTTTTGCTGACAATTGCCTTTTTACTTCCTCTGCTTTTAACCTGAGTGATTGATAATTTGATTTATTTTCTTCAATTTCTGTTATGTTAACCCCATATTCAGAACACCATTGTTCCACAATAGCTCGGTCAAAATCATCACCTCCGGTATAAGTATCGCCATTGGTGGACAATACTTCAAATACGCCCTGTTGTATCCTGAGGATAGTTATATCGAATGTACCCCCACCTAAATCATATACTGCGATTAACTTTTCTTCTTTAGGGTCAAGACCAATTCCGTAAGCAAGGCTGGCTGCAGTTGGTTCATTGACAATCCTGAGCACGTCCAGACCAGCTAGTTTGCCTGCATCTCTTGTAGCTTGACGCTGACTGTCATTAAAATAAGCCGGCACTGTAATAACTGCTTTTTTAACTGTATTGTTCAAGGCAACTTCAGCCTTAATCTTTAATTCTTTTAATATATATGATGAAAGTTCTATTGGATTATATATTTTACCGTTGATTTCCACTCTTACCATGGCCTTTGTTTCATCTTCTATAATCCTGAAACCATAGCTTTTGGCATGTGCAGCTATATCGGCATAGGAGCGACCTAATAACCGTTTAATGGAATAGATGGTTTTACCGGGGTCACTTACAAGGTACTCCTTGGCTTCATTGCCTACTTTGTTAATATCATCTGACCCAAAATAAAGGATTGATGGGATAATATTCTCTCCAGAAGAGGAAAGGCACACGGGTTGTCTTGTTTGATTATCAATAACTGCCACGAGGCTATTGGTAGTGCCAAGATCTATTCCAACTATTATTTCCGGTTTTTTAACCGAACCGTCCTTTATGTTTATACTTATTTTAGCCAAACTGAGAAAATCCTTGATGCAAAATTAAACTAAAAAAAGTTCTAACTTTGTTAAAATCGTTTAAAAGAGGGTAAATTATATGGTTGCAGCAGTTTTTAATTCTTGTGTCTAATTATTATGATAAGAAATATTGCCATTTTTTTAATAATTTCCTGTTGCCATTCTGCCTACTCGGCCAATCCAGTTAGTGCTGATATAACCTACAGACATTTAAAAAATATGGAATATGAGGTTACTATTGTTGCCTATCGAGATTGTAGGGGAACACCGATGAGTGTTTATGACCTTACTATCTACAATGATTCATTTTCTACCACCACCAAAACTACAAGAATAAAGATCGAGGATATTTTAACTTATTGCAAAAACAAACCCTGCACTCCCTCCAATACTTCAGTAAGTTCTGAAGGTATGGAAGCGCATTATTTAGTAGATACCATTGATTTTAACTCGGGCATATTTAAAAAATTCATTTCTAAAAACTACTGTCAGGTATATTTTGCTTTAAGCAGTTGTTGCAGGAATGGTGCCTTAACCACAATTAGCCCAGGTAACTTATTTGTTGAATCTATGTTGAATCTTTGT
>JBBQIF010000369.1:0-3308 GCA_038324665.1 Bacteroidia bacterium | reverse complement strand
TGGTATTAGCCGTAAACAATATTATTTTGAAATTGCATTCAAGATTGGTGATTTGCCATCGGTTATGATAACTTTTGCATTAGGTGAAGTAATTAAACCTTTCATTATTTCAAGGTTTTTGTATTGCAACATTTTTGCAGTAAGGGATGAATCAATGATTGTCTGGGCAATTTTAATACCCTTTGCTTCTATGATTAGCCTTTCTGCTTCCTTCTTTTGTTTTGCAATCAGGAATTCCATTTGGAGTGCAGCTTGTTCGGCGTTCACCTTATCCAGAATCGCATGAGACAATGCAGGTGGCAAAATAATATCTTTTAGCAATACAGCATCAACAACAAAACCTTTGGCACTGATATGCTGAGATAACTCTTCTGCAATTACCTTTTCAACTTTTTCCCTTTCAATTGCGTATAATTCCTTTGCAAAATACCTTGAACTCACTTCTCTTGCAGTTGCAAGAAAATTGCTCAAAACGATGACCTTTTCGTAATTTGTACCAAAATTGGTATAAACTTGCTTGGCCGATGTAGGATTTACATGGTACAAAAGGGTTATCTGCGCATCAACACTAAGGCCTTCTTTGGTTGGCAGTGGAAGGGTTTCATATATCTCAACCGTTCGAATATTGATGGTTATTACCTTTGTTGTGAATGGATCAAAGACAATGGCACCAGCATTGTAGGTTATATTTTTCATTTTGCCGAGTTTCTGTTTGATACCCACTTCGCCCGGCCTGATGACAGTACAACTAACAATAAATAATAAAATTAAAGCGAAATAAAACTGATAATAATTTTTCATAATTAAATAAATTTGTGTGGATTAAATTGATAGACAGACTATCACAATATTTATACCACATTAGTTATCTTAAAAATACCTTAAAATCCATGTCATATATTATCCCAATATAGACTTGTTACTGCTCTTACCATACTATACCTGTCTTTGGTTAAAAAATTACCATTTTATCAATAAATAAAGCACCATTGCAATTCCAAAGTTAGTTGAAATAAGGCAGGTTGAAATATTGCTTCCTGAACCAAAGTTCAAACGCAGGATCTACGAATTCATAAGTTCCCTCCGTTTCCTCTATAACATCATTATTAACCATCAGCGTTTTATTTTTGCTGACATTTCTTGGTGTTCCAAGTCGATAATTTTGCATTACAGCAGTACTTGTAAACTGTTTTTCACCGCAGGTTACAGCCTTTAAAAGATTCAATTGAGTAACGCTTATACTTTCAACTTCTTTCTGATACAAGGGGGTATTGGCTTGTATTAATTCATTGACAGCAGTTTTAATCTCTTTCAACCCTGCTTTTTTTTGCGCTAGATTCCATGTATAATGCGAAAGTTGTTGCACATACCACGAATGATTCTTCATCTATTGCGGAATTAAGGCAGCATCTGCTTCTGAAATTTGCTTACCTGTTTCATTAAAACTTTTGCAAATAAAAGCTACCCATTTTTCTTCAACAATTTTAGTCAAAAGTATTATGTCCCCAAAACGATAAAACGGTTTTGAAGGGTTATTGAAGATATCTGACATCATGTGCCGCTTGCTTCCATAAAGGCAATAGGTGACTAGTTTCTGTCTCTGCCACACTGCTCTCATTTTCTTTTCAAAATTTACAAAGTCGTCAAATGAAGCGATATTCTGGAATTCATCCAGGCATATTATCATTCTAATACCTTTTTTTTTTGCAATTAATTCTGGAAGGTTAAGAACTTCTTCGCTATGCTTCTTCAATTCCTTCAAGTCGAACCCTATGCTGAAATCTGTAAGTGGGTCGATACCAATATTTATTTTAGGAATCAATTTCTTAAAGAAAAGTGAACCACTATTTAACCACTCTTGCCATCTAGACGAGGATGCTTTGATTACTTCGCGCGTAAACATCTCCAAAAACGCTTGTTCATTACTAACAGCAAATAGGTCAATAACAACAGTTTTATATTTATTTTCCTTCCTATTTATTTGGCTTATCACTTTTTCTACTAATGATGATTTACCCCAACGCCTTGGGGAAATTATCATGGTATTTATACCTCCCATCAGATTGCCTTTGAGTTTTATAACATCTTTTTCCCTATTGGTAAATGAAGATTCACTAACCGTATTGCCATAAATGAAGGGTGATGATTTAGTCATATTATATATTAAACCGCATTATCCACAAAGGTATTAAATAAAATTTGGAATAAAAAACTATTTATACTATTTGGTATTATACTAATTGGTATTATACTATTTGGTATAAAATATAGAGGTAGATATTAAACGGAATGGTTACCAGATTGTATCCTTTCAAAAACGAGCTGCATTGCCCTTGTTTTCTGCTCTTCCCTGTTTAGATTTGAATTATCAATTATTATAGCATCCTCGGCTTTTCTTAATGGACTGTTTTCCCTACTCGAATCCTGACTGTCTCTGCTTACAAGATTTTCCAGTACCTCTTCGTAACTTGTTTTAAGATCACCCTTCTGTCTTAATTCTATAAGGCGCCTTTGTGCCCTTATTTCAGGTTTTGCAGTCATGAAAATTTTAAGTTCTGCATCTGGGAAAACAACAGTGCCAATATCTCTTCCATCCATTACAACGCCTTTATTTTTGCCAATTGACCTCTGCTGTGCTACAAGAAATTCCCTTACAACAGTTAATTTGCTTAAGGGGCTAACCAAGTTACTTACTTCCATTGTGCGTATTTCCGCCTCGATATTATCTCCGTTCAACAAAGTATGGTAATGATTAAGTGTAGGATTGTATTCAAAACCTATTTTCAAGTGGGGAAGTAGGTTTGTTATTGAATCAAGGTCTTCAATAGATATCCCGTTCCTAATCATAGCAAAGGTTACGGCTCTGTACATGGCTCCAGAATCAATAAACAAATAATTTAATTCTTTAGCAATTTCTTTGGCTAATGTGCCCTTTCCGCAACTAGAGTAACCATCAATAGCGATATTTATTTTCAACGCTGCCAATGAATTAAGCTTCGGCTTTTACAAACATTGACTTTACATAAGCCAACACAAAATCTGCCTCTTCAATGGTATTGTATTTACCAAATGAAAATCTCACAGGTGCAAATTCTAGGTATTTATTAAGTGCTCTTATCACATGAGAACCTGCATTGCTTCCACTTGAACATGCGCTGCCACCTGAAATAGATATTCCCTGCAAATCAAAATTAAACAATAGCATTTCGTTGGCAACACCGGGAGGAAAAGCAAGATTTAATACAGTGTATAAACTCCGGCCTTCCGCATCACCATTAAACTTTATTTCAGGTAATTCAGATTTAATC
>JBBQIF010000368.1:0-3312 GCA_038324665.1 Bacteroidia bacterium | reverse complement strand
AGCATATAGCCCATCTCTTATAGTAGCTCCTAATCCTAGGTTCACCTCATGGGTTATGAGTTCAATAGGCATAGTAGCCGACCTTTCTATAACAATTGGAGCGGTATTATCTCTGCTGCCATCATTCACAACAAATACTTTATATATGGTTTTGCTGTCTTCTTCTAATGCAAATTGGATCTGACTCAATAATTCGCCAATATTCTCCTCCTCGTTATAGGCTGGTAATACTACTAGAACTCTGCGATTTCTGGTTTCAAGCATTATTCGAAATAGTTTTTTAAAGATTTTACTTTATCGTAATTATCCCGGTACCATTTAATGGTCTTCTTTAAGCCATCCTCTATGCCTGTTTTCGGCGCATACCCCAATGCGGCGGCAGATTTGGACGTATTGCTGAGGCGGTCTTTCACCTTGTCCCAGTTGCGGGCAGGTTTAAAGGAAATACTAGAATTCGACTGGGTATTTTCCTTGATAATTTCTGCCATTTGGCGTATTTCTGTTTTTTGCCCAGTTCCGCCATTGAAAATCTCACCTTCATGGTAAGCGCTACAAGCAGCTAGTAACATGAGCTCTACTAAATCTTCAACGTAGGTAAAATCCCTAGTTTCTTTTCCCGTACCAGTTATAGATAGTTCCTCACCATTTATGGCTTTTTCGATAAAGTTAGGGATAACATTGCGGTATTTGCCGGCCAGTTCATAAGGGCCATAAGTATTGAATATCCTGATGGATAAGGTGGGTACATGGAAGAGGTGGGCGTAATATTGTGTATAGAGTTCGGCAGTATATTTATTAATACTGTAAGGTGTTTCTGAAGGGTAAATATAAGTTTCCTCATTCATGTTTTCGGAAGTACCGTAAACACAACTGCTGCTGGCATACACAAATTTTTTAAGGCTTTTATGGAATTTTAATATCTCCAACAAGCTAACAGTGCCAACTATATTGGATTGAATATCACTGAAAGGGTGGTCAACAGAATTCTGATTTGCAAAATGTGCGGCCAAATGAAACACATAGTCAAATTCGTGCTGGTTGATAACAAAGTTCAATTTGTCATAACGGTCTATATCCATACCAACAAATGTGATCCTTACATCGTTGGGCAAAAAAACAGCCATACCTGATGATTGGTTGTCCAGCACCACTATTTGCGATACGTCGCACTGCAATAGTTTGCGCACTAAATTATTGCCTATAAAACCGGCGCCGCCAGTTACCAGGACCCTGGCATTTTTCAAACTCTCGAAACTCATAAATGAATGTTCGAAAGTAAAAGAAAATGTTGGGATAGGCAAGTTACTTATCGTAGATAGTTTTTTGAAAAAAAACTTCGTAGGATAAGTTATACCATACCGTCAGGATTTCTAAGAGTTAGAAATCCTGTCTGGTATAGTATTACTTATACCAACTAAAAGCTATCGAAACCGGACCATTTGCAGATATAATGTTAGAAATCCTAACTGGTTTTGGTATAGTTGCCCTATACACATAAAAAAAGAGGATAATGCTCAATTATCCTCCCTAAAGGTCTTATGAATTAAAAAAAATGGTATTTAAAAGTCGTCTTCGTCTTTAATAATTGGGTCTTTCATTACCGTACTAAGTGTCTTAATCAGGAGCTTTACTTCTCTATCAATCGCCAGTAAAATCTGATCATTACTGCGGACAGAATGTTTTGAATTAACATAATATTCTGCATAATTATTAATAGGCTTCTCGGTAAGGGCTTCCTTTGTATGGTGCACAAAATTGGTAACTTTATACTTGTACTTATCATCTTTCACCCTCAAATCAATTTTAAAGGTGATTGATCCATTTTCTGATGGATTGCTCCTGCCTTTTTGAATAATGAGGGGGATAGTTGGCGTAATAATTATTCTGCCTATATCGCCATCAGGTTTGAAATCTTCTACCAACAGGTCTTTTGGAAAAACAAAATCCTTGGTAGTTTTAGCCCTGAAATTCTTGACGTAGAGATTCAAAAGAAATTTTTTGGCCCTCCAATACAGGGAATCCATATTGCCACCGTCATAAATATCATTGGCGAGGGGAGTAAATGGCACTATTCCCATGTAGGTAACTAGTTGAGTTATAGTATCCATAGGTGCTTTAAATCTGACATAAGGCAAAAAAGCAGGAGTAGCTGCACTTTCTGGCTCATTATTGTACTCTGTATCCGTGTAGCCATTGTCATAATTTGTGGAATCATAATTATAACTGGTTCCAAACGGGTCATTTTCTGTCTGCGCTATGGCAGAGGCGCTAAGAGAAATGGTGAGAATCAGGAAAAGTTTTTTCATTTTATAAGTGTTTGTGATTTTAGTTTGGTAGGCTATAGCAAAATGAATACCAAATTTGGATCATAAAGTGCAAATTTAAATAAATTTATTAAATTATTGATATATATCTACTAATTGTAACTTTGTACTGTTATTTTTATTAGACACATGAAACGTATTTTTCCGATTTTACCCCTTTCCATCTTGCTTGTTTTCGTATCTTGCACCCATAAAACCATTAAGCGTATGCCTGAACTTAAAGTTAAAAACCATTCATTTTCCAATTACGATTCCGTAAAACTCAACCATATTAATTTAAGTTTTGAGGTAAATTTTGACAAAAAGGAGTTGTCCGGAAAAGCTATTTTTGAAATAGACAACCACAGCGGCACCCCATTTTTGATACTTGATACCCGTCAATTAAACATTGAGCAGGTATTGCTGGACGATAAAACGGAGACTGCATTCTCCCTTGGCAAGGAACAGGAATTTATTGGACAGGCCTTGGTTATTGCTATTGAGAAGACAACGAAAAAGGTTGCAGTGTATTACCATACAAGTGCCGAGGCTGAAGCATTGATGTGGTTAAGCCCTGAGCAAACAGCTGGAAAAAAGTACCCTTTTCTTTTTACCCAGAGTCAGGCGATTCTTGCCAGAACATGGGTTCCCTGCATGGATGCGCCGGCGGTAAGGTTTACCTATTCTGCAGATATAACCTGTGATACAGCATACTTGCCTTTAATGAGCGCTGAAAACAATTTTGAAAGAAATAAGGAAGGTAAATACCATTTTGAAATGCCCCAGCCCATCCCTAGTTATTTATTGGCATTGGCCGTTGGTCATATTGAATTCAGGGCATTAGGTGAAAATTGCGGGGTTTTTGCAGAACCAGCTATGTTAGAGAAATCAGCTTATGAGTTTGTGGATTTGCCAAAAATGATTGCTGGAGCCAGCGAATTATACGGTCCTTATGTCTGGGGCAGGTATGATGTGCTAGTGCTGCCGCCGAGTTTTCCTTTCGGTGGTA
>JBBQIF010000367.1:0-3323 GCA_038324665.1 Bacteroidia bacterium | reverse complement strand
CACCATGAATTTGGCCATATTTATTACTTTCTTGCCTACTCCAACAAAGATGTTCCTTTTGTATTACGCAATGGTGCCAATAGAGCATACCACGAAGCATTCGGCAGTATGATGGGATTGGCAGCGATGCAGAAACCATTTATTTCGGGCATAGGATTATTACCAGGTGATGTAAAAACCAATGACACGATGCAGTTATTAAAGGAGGCATTGAACTATATTGTTTTCATTCCTTGGAGCGCAGGGGTTATGACCAATTTCGAGCATGACCTTTATGCCAAGAATTTACCTGTAGCAGAATACAATAAACACTGGTGGGAATTAGTAAATAAATACCAGGGAATTGTTCCTCCGAGTCAACGCAGCGACGCGTATTGCGATGCAGCTAGCAAAACCCATATCAATGATGATGCGGCCCAATATTACGATTATGCCCTCTCCTATATTTTATTGTTCCAGGTGCATGAACATATAGCAAAAAACATTCTCCACCAAGACCCTCACGCTACCAATTATTATGGCAATATAGAGATTGGCTCTTTCCTGCAAAAAATGATGTATCCTGGGGCAAGTGGCGACTGGCGCAAGATGTTAAAAGACAATACCGGTTCTGATTTGAGTGCTAAAGCCATGGTGAATTATTTCATGCCTATTATGGAGTATTTAAAACGTCAGAATAAGGGAAGGAAATATACTTTGCCGGAGACCACGTAATCTTGAAATGCAATTGAATTACTCAATCACAATTTTTTTACTCAATACCTTATTTTCTCCATAGGCTCTAACAAAATAAATACCGGTAGCCAAAGAGGTATTTATTTCCTTTGACAAGTTTAACAGGAATTTTGGATCGCGATAAATTAGTTGCCCAATGGCATCATAAACTTCAACACTATTTATTGGGTCACAAAAATCAATTGTGAACCTGTTATGGGTAGGATTTGGATAAATATTAAAACTACAATCACCTGGAGATGCATCGCTAATAGGTCGTTTCCATACACCGTTCAAACCTGTCCCGGCAAAAAGATTCAGTCCATTGATGGCCAAAGTGTAAACAGATGTTGATGTTAAGCCGGAATTGAATGATGACCAATTAAGCGCATTATCCTTAGATATAAAGACGCCATTTGAATTCGTGCCCGCAAAAACAGTTGCTCCCCTAATTGCAAATGATGTTACATAATCATTTGGCAATCCTACATTCACAGAAGTCCAGCTACTTCCATTATTTACAGATAAAAACACGCCATAACCAGTGCCTGCAAAAATATTCTCACCACTTATAGCCAAGGCTGAAATATAAAAATTTGTTAAGCCATTAATATCTAACAAAGTCCAGTTATCACCATTATCAGTTGACATAAATAACCCTTGATCTGTTCCTGCAAAAACATTAGATCCCTTTATTGAAATGCATGAAACATAATATCCTGTTAAACCATTATTGACCTCTTTCCATGAATTTCCATTATCGGTTGAAAGAAATACACCACCCCCATCGGAACCTGCAAAAATATTTGATGTATTTGCGGCAAGAGAGATAATAAATTTGTTTGTTAAACCATTATTAACTGTTTTGTAAGTATCACCCTTATCATTAGATAAAAAGACTCCGGAACCAATACTCCCAGCAATAAAATTTGTTCCATTAACAAGCACTGAACTTATATGAGCATTTGATAAGTTGTTATTTTTAGAAGTCCAGTTACGCCCGTTATTAGACGTCAAATAAACCCCCGAATTACCTGCTGCTGCAAAAAGATGTGACCCATCAGTGGCGAGTGAATAAATACCACTTTTAATGAGGCCCGAATTCCTTTCATCCCAAGTCTTACCATTATTGGTTGAAAGTAGTATTCCTTTTTCTGTACCTGCAAAAATAAAATTACAATTCACCATCATTGAATTTATAGAATTTTGCGACAATTCAGTATTGATATTATTCCAGGTATTGCCACTATCTATTGATGAGAACACGCCATCTAAAGTACCTGCAAAAATGGTTTTTTGCCAAATAACCATTGAATAGACATAAGTGTTTGTTAAACCATTACTTGCAAGTTCCCAAATACCCCCATTATTCAAAGAGAGATAGACACCATGATCAGTTGCTGCAAAAATAATGTCATCCTTAACGTTCAATGAAAAAACTGTGGTGTAGGCAGGTAAGCCAAAACTTGCGCTGTACCAGTTTGTCCCATTGTTATATGACCTGAAAACTCCAGCAGAATTGGTACCTGCAAAAATGACAGTCCCCATAACTGCTAAAGATTTCACCCCTGTTTGGTTCATCCCGGAAGTAATCTCTTTCCACGATTGTCCACCATCTGATGACAATTGCATTCCGTTGCCGGTGCCGAGGAAAATATTTTGACCCAAAATGGTTATTGCAAGAATATCCCTTTTCAATCCAATATTGAGCGGTTGCCAATTAACACCCTCATTTATTGAAACGAACAAACCACTGTCTGTGCCTGCATAAAGATCTGTTCCATTAACTAACAGAGAATGGATGATATTACCTGTCAAGCCTGAATTGTATGGAGCCCATGACTGTCCTTTATTTTTAGATACAAAAACTCCTTGATTAGTGCCTGCAAATACACTTAGCCCTTTATAAGCGAAACAATTAATACGACCTCCCTGAGGCCCATTAGTTTGCTGCCACTGGGCATTTACACAATTTACAGAAAAAGCAATGAGGGCAATTATTAATATTTGTTTCGACATTGAATATTGCAAGTCTGCATATTATCAATACAAACATACCTGAATATATTTAATAAAACAACACCACTAGATAAAACTACCTTAACCAAGCCTGACCAAAGTATCCGCCAAAAAATCCGGCTTCACTTCGCTTTTTATATTACCAATCTTCTTCAAAGAATACATCACATTCTCCAGCATTTTTGCACTCATGTTATAATCCGTATTCCATTCTGTGCTGTAGAACCATGCAAGTGCATCTTCAGGATTCATTTCATAATGTTCTAATACCATTTCAATGCTGTTATCAGCGGTCATGAATTGTTTAGAGGTGAAATTGATGATATCCAAAATTTTTGCAACAACTTCCCGGTTTTCTGCTAATATTTTATCTGTTGCAACAATCTGAAAACAACTCCAAGGTGTTATAAACTCTCCTATCCTCTTTAAAAGTCCACAGTCAACAGAAGGTTTGGTGGTATATTTTTCCCAGAAGAATACTTGTGATAGATTCTGTTCAAGCGAAGCTATTGCACCCTGCATATTTTCAACCAATACAAAATCCTTTTCTTCTATTTTCTTACTCCTTACTTCCGCATCTATCATAGCCA
>JBBQIF010000366.1:0-3341 GCA_038324665.1 Bacteroidia bacterium | reverse complement strand
GCCCTGTGAATGTATCCAATGGTTGGTTCGGCATGCATCACAATTTCACCATCCATCTTAAGCACATTTTGAAAAATGCCGTGTGTTGCAGGATGTGTTGGCCCTAAATTAAGGATGTTGTATTCCTTTTCAGCTTCTTTTATAATTATGTCGTTTTCTGTTGCCACTTTTTTAAAAATTAACTAAAGTTTTATCTGCCGAACATTTTATCATTTTTATCATCTCTGCTGCCATCTTCAAGCGGGTATTCTTTTCGCATCGGGAAATAATTCATTTCATCCATGTTGAGGATACGTTTTAAATTAGGATGCCCTATAAAATTAAATCCATAGAAATCATATTCTTGCCTTTCCATCCAGTTGGCAGCTGGCCATAAGGTTGTTGCGGTAGGAACATCCACATCGCCATCGGCCATATAAATCTTTATGCGTACACGCCAGTTTTGCTCCATGTTATGTAATTGGTACATTACACAAAGTTCAGCTCCTTTATTCTCGGGTAAGTGAATACCGCAGAGGGTGGTAAGGAAACTAAATTTAAGGTCAGGGTTAGTTTTCAGGTATTCTAATACTTCAATGATGCTTGCTTTTTCAACAACAAATACAGGAAAATCATAATGAATCTCCCCACTAATCAAACCATTCCCGAATTTTACTTTAAGATTTTCAGATATTTTGTTTAACAATTCGGCTGTATTCACTTTAACTGGTTTTAATATAATTAATTATTTTTATTCGATGCCATATTCCGCCAGCATGGCTTTGTATTGAGGAGAATCACGCCTGCGCAGTGCTTCTGATTTTGTTAATTCCTGTATCTTAAGAATGCCATCCAACACCTGTTCTGGGCGAGGTGGGCAACCTGGAATATAAACGTCAACTGGAATAATCCTGTCGATACCCTGTAACACACTATAAGTATCAAAAATGCCTCCGCTACTTGCACAAGCACCCATACTCAAAACCCATTTAGGTTCGGCCATTTGCTCATATACCTGACGCAGGATAGGTCCCATCTTTTTAGAAATAGTACCCATCACCATCAATAAGTCGGCTTGCCTTGGAGAAAAACTTAATCTTTCTGACCCGAACCTAGCTAAATCGTAATGCGAAGCCATGGTAGCCATAAATTCTATACCACAACAAGATGTGGCAAACGGGAGTGGCCAAAGAGAATTGGCCCTTGCCAATCCAACAACCTTGTCAAGGGAAGTGGCGAAATAGCCGGCACCTTCCAATCCTTGTGGTTTATTTTCGGGTTTAATATCTATGCTCATGTTTTAAGTAATTCAATAAGTTTAGTTTATTCCCATTTTAAAGCGCCTTTTTTTATGATATATAGAAGTCCTATGACTAAAAATCCCATGAACATAAACATTTCAATTAATCCGGGTACGCCAAGTGTCTTAAAATTAACTGCCCAAGGATACATAAAAATAACTTCGACATCAAATAAGACGAAAAGAATCGCTACGAGGAAATACTTGATTGAAAATGGTGTCCTTGCGTTTCCTTGGGATTCTATACCGCACTCAAATGCTTCATCTTTCACGGCAGATTTCTTTTTAGGCCCTAGTAAATGGGTTGCTACCATTGTTGTCACGATGAAACCAACGGCAACAATAAACGTAAAAACGATTGGCAAGTAGTCGTGGAGCGAGTTAACAGTCAATAACATAGTTTAAGGGCAATTTATAATTCTTCGCAAAATTAACTTTTCTTGCCGAAGTATATAGTTTTTTTTTACACATTTACATATTTTATAAAAATGCATTGAGTTAAATTTATTTTAAAACTGAAAAATCAGTAATGTTTCATCAAACCACCTGCTAAGGGACTCCATAAAGGGGCTTTGATACCTGCATTTTTCAAAGCATTGTTAGTGAAAATATTACAGGTATTGAAAAGGCTATAAGTACTCTTTGCCTCATAAAAATTGTCAAAATTCGTATACCCTTTACCTTCAATTAATTCGGGTTTGTTTTTTTCGTTTTCAAAAGCGCTTTTATAAAAATGAATTAACTTTTGATATTGTTCTATACTTATCCTGATAGATTTTGTATGTGATGCTGGCATGACATTTTTATGATAGCTGATGTGCATAGCAGAAGTGCCAAGAAAGAACATTGCTTTAAAAGCAGTGCTTGCCTTCAGTTCAGACCAAGTAGGTGTTTCAAGGTAAAATCCCTTATCACCCCAACCCATGCCAATGTATTTAAATCCTGAATCTACCGCTTTGAAAGTGTTAACTTTAAAAACAGTATCCCAATGAATAAGTTCATGCCTTACAGGAAATATTAGGTCGGTATGGACGCCATTAGAAGAAATGAAAATTTCAACCGGCGGATTTTCAACGACAGTATTATTAACCGTATAATTTGACCCGATTAAATAACAAAGAAAATAGATACCAACAAAAATTGTGGGATACTTTAAAATCTTATAAGTAAGCTTGAGAAATTTAATTAATAAGGTTAACATTATCTAGCAATGCTATATGCCGAGATCGAGTGCATCATCGGGCTGCCCAAATTCATCTATTGGATTTATTTCCGAATATTCACCGCAATTATACTCAATACTTAGTGCCTGTTCGGGTTTAGGTATAGGGTCTAATGTAATCCCCAGATCTGGATCTGCTTTTGCTTTTTTAATAAAATAGGCAAATATTGGTAATGCGGCATGCGCACCTTGTCCGTAGGCAGTGCTCCTGAACCTTACCTTTCTGCTATCACAGCCCACCCATGTAGCACAAACCAAATCCTTAGTAACGCCCATAAACCAACCATCGCTGTTGCTTTGTGTTGTACCAGTTTTGCCACCTACCCAACCTTCAACACCGTATTTGCCTCGAAGCCTTTGCCCTGTTCCTCGTTTAACTACACCTTCAAGCAATTGGCACATTACAAATGCTTTTTCCTCGTTCAATACTTGTTTAATATTCTGCGGTGAAAATTCTGCCAGTATATTGCCGTTTTTATCTTCAATCCTTGTAATATAAGTAGGTTCTATCCAATAACCTTTATTGGCAAATGTGGAAAATGCACCCGCCATATCGAATGGAGAAATATCAGTAACGCCCAAGCAGATAGAAGGCACGGCCTGCATCCTAGCACTATCTATGCCCATTTTCTTGACAAATTCAATAACTGACTCTGGCGCCCTGTCGCCCATTGTTTTCATTATCTGAGCTACAATACAGTTGGTAGAAGTGGCCAAACCCCTGTACATATTCATACTGCCGCCATATTTCCCGTCGCTGTTATGCACCTTCCAGTTGGGGTAAATTGGGGCTTCGTTTGGAAACTGTGTACATGGTGAAATTTTATTGTCAATTGCGAG